>NZ_JBJEFJ010000016.1:0-13253 GCF_051873915.1 Pradoshia sp. | reverse complement strand
AAGAATTATTGAGAGGGAGTCACACTCATCTATTAATCAAGGGAAGCCTGCTGAAGATGTGCTTATGCACTGATTTGCAGGCTTTTTTCTATCTTATGTAGAATTATTTAAAGGAAAGAAAGAATCTCTAAGCTAGCAATCATCCAATTAGGCTAATTTCCTCGATAAATTTTCCCAGGCAAATGCGCCATTTAGATGTTTTAATCCATTAATTGGAGGATAAATGTTTAGAAAGTCTCATAGTCTGAGGTGTACGATGAATAAATTATCTGTAGAGAAAGAAATCAGCAGTTATATTGGCCGGCTCTTGCGGGAGAATTTCGGCCGGGGTCCGGGTCATGTATTGGCTACATGGTCCCATCCGTTCCTCTCCGTTCATTTATCAAATTTCCTTTCCCCCATGGAGAAATCCTTAATGGCCAACAATAAAAGCATCTATGTTCATAAAACGAGGGATCTCATGATGGAAACGCTTATGAAAGACATAACGTCCTACATTGAGCTAACGCTCAATCAAACGGTTTCCGAATTTAATTATGACTGGAATCTTGACCATATGACAGGGATGTTTATCATCCGCATGAAGGGTCATGATTGTGAAATTGTTCCATATCCAAATAAAGAGAAGGTGGAGGAGGTCATGATTGAGGTCAGCGCAATCGCTCAAAAGGAGCCTGAATCCATCTATTCTCACTTGCTGAACAAAAGACAGTTGATTCTTGTCAGAAAAGGCATACTGATCAATATCGAGAAAGAATTTATCAAGCTGGGCTTTAAGGAGAATTTAATGATTGCCAAACGAAATCTTGAGAAGAGACTTCTCAAAGAACGCAGAAGGGATTTTGAAGCCCACTTGAACAAAAAAGTGATTGATGAATTCACCTTCTGGAATTTTGAAAGAGATTCAAGTTATATTATTTTCATTTTGGAAGCATAAGAGAATCGACCTATTGGGAAAATTATTGTCACATTGAAAAGTAATCTGGATAATGGTATGATAAGGATATTAAGTGAATGATAGGAAATCTGATCGCAATGAGTGGGCATGGAACCAATCATAAGTCAGAGAAGGATGTTTTACACACCTTTTCTGACTTTTTTTATTGGTTTTGTGAAAGCAAATCATGAAAGGAGGAAGCCGATATTAATAAAACCGAGTATTCCCAGAAAGAAAAGGAGTTGTTGACCAGTATTGAAAGATACAAAAAACAACAATCAATATTAAATCATTCAAAGAATAAGCCTAATATGATTTTACGAATTGAGCTGGAGCTTTATATTGAAAATATTGCAACCTATTTAAGGGTGGATTACAAGAAAGAGCGGAAGCCAACGAACACAATCTATCGTTTTAGCATGGAGGACAGGGAACTGCAAGTGAAAGTACTTTATCGATACGGGACCTTTTATACAAGGCATCAGGTCCTTCTCCCTGAGTAAAGAGGAAAAACTGGCTATTCGCAGTATAAATTTTCAAACAATTCACATATCTTATTGACCGTATTTTAGCATGTAGCTATACTTATAGCAATGACAGCATATAGAAAATGTACATAGAGGTCATAGGAAGGGCTGGACATCAGATATGGACCACGAAGTAATTATTATTGGAGCGGGACTTGCCGGTCTTGTTGCGGCATGCGAGATAGCAAGGGCAGGAAAGAAGGTTCTGCTGTTAGATCAAGAGCCTGAGACCAATATGGGTGGACAAGCCTGGTGGTCTTTCGGCGGTCTCTTTCTTGTTGATTCACCCGAACAGCGCAGGCTCGGTATTCATGATTCTAAGGCACTTGCCTGGCAGGACTGGCAAGGCTCGGCCGGATATGACCGTGAGGAAGATGATTGGGGAATGAAATGGGCAAAAGCCTATATTGAATTTGCGGCAGGAGAGAAACGTCAATGGCTCCATGAATTAGGCATCCGTTTCTTCCCGATTGTCGGATGGGCTGAAAGAGGCGGCCATCTAGCAAACGGTCATGGCAATTCTGTCCCCCGCTTTCATATCGTTTGGGGTACTGGTCCGGCCATCGTTGCCCCATTTGAACAACAGGTGCGTCAATATATGGATAGAGGGTTAATCGATTACAAGCCGAGACATCGTGTCGATCAATTGCTGACGGATAAGGGACGGGTCGGCGGGGTCAGTGGTGCCATATTAGCACCGAGCTCGTCAAAGCGGGGTGAACCGAGCAACCGAACAGTCGTTGGTGGATTCGACTATAGCGGACATGCCATCCTCATTGCAAGCGGAGGGATTGGCGGCAATCATGAATTAGTCCGTAAAAACTGGCCAAAACGCCTGGGAAAAGCGCCGCAAAAGATGATCTCCGGTGTACCCGCCCATGTTGATGGAAGAATGCTAGCGATAGCGGAACAGGCAGGAGGCCGTATCGTCAACCGGGATCGCATGTGGCATTATACAGAGGGAATTCATAACTGGAACTCTATTTGGGATAATCATGGGATTCGTATATTGCCTGGTCCTTCTTCGATGTGGTTTGATGCAAAAGGAAAGCGTTTTCCTTTGCCGGGTTTACCAGGGTTCGATACTTTAGGAACGCTTGAGTTGATTCAAAGTACTGGATATGACTACTCATGGTTTATTCTGACACAAAGTATTATTGAGAAGGAATTCGCTTTATCTGGATCGGAACAAAATCCAGATTTAACGGATAAGTCAATTGCAAAAATCCTGAAACGAGTATTACCGGGACCACCAGAGCGTATTCAGTCGTTTTTAGACCATGGAGAGGATTTCATCATTAAGCATTCATTAGAGGAGCTTGTTAATGGCATGAATGAGCTTACAGGAGAAGACTTAATCAATCTTGACGATATTCGCACACAAATCGAAGCCCGTGATCGTGATTTAGAGAATTCCTTCGGCAAGGATTTGCAGCTTGCCGCCATTAGGAGCTCTCGAAAGTTTATAGGTGATAAATTAATCAGGGTAGCAAAGCCACATAAGCTGCTCGATCCGAAGAATGGCCCTCTCATAGCTGTAAGGCTGCATATCGTCAGCAGAAAGACGCTGGGCGGACTACAAACGGATTTAAATGGCCAGGTGCTGGATATGAATCAACAGCTGATTCCAGGCCTGTATGCCGCTGGAGAAGCATCCGGATTCGGCGGCGGTGGAATACATGGGTATCGTTCGCTTGAAGGAACCTTTCTAGGGGGATGTCTATTTACGGGACGAACCGCGGGACATGCGATAAGCAAGCTATGATTCATTCCATAAAGGAGGAACAGGGAGATGGAAGAGGTGAAGGATCAATCCTTTTGGCCAAGCGGAGTACCAACAAAGCTTACATACAAATGTGGTGAAAAACCGCTCCATGAATACCTCAAACTGAATGCTGGAGCACATCCCGATAAAACAGCCTATCTATTCTATGGGAATACCATTTCCTATAAGGAGCTTGATCATTCCGTAGATCGCTTTGCTCAGTTTCTGCATAATCAGCAAATCAAAAAGGGAGACCGGGTGGCACTCTACATGCAGAATTGTCCCCAATATATCATCGCTCATTATGCTATTCAGCTTATTGGCGGGATCGTTGTTCCCTTAAATCCAATGTATAAAGAAGCGGAACTTCAACACCTCCTAAATATAGTGGAAGCAAAGGCCATCATTGCCGGGACAGAGCTATATAGGAGAGTGTCATCCATTCGCTCGAGCATCCCATCCATCCATTTAGCCATCACTGCTCATTATGCAGATTATCTCCCCAAAAAACCAACCTTGCCGATTCCAGAAGTATTAAAGGACAAAAAAATCACACATCCTGATGCGATTGATTTCAAAAGGATTTTATACTACTCCACTCCCTATAAAGGGAATGTGAAACTTGATCTATGGACAGACATCGGTATGATGGTCTTTACATCAGGTACCACTGGACGTTCTAAAGCAGCGATGTTGCCCTATGGGAGCAGCTTATTCAAGACTGCAGCGACGTGGACAGCCAATCAATTTGAGGAAGGCTCCTTCCTTTCGATTGCACCGCTTTGTCATATCGCCGGTATGGTAATGGGGGTGTACTTGCCAATCTACAGCGGCCAGCCATGCGTGATGCTGACCCGCTTTGATGTAGAGGCAGCTGTACAAGCCATCGAACAATACAAAATCACTCATTGGTATAGTACCGCTCCCATGAATCTTGCCATCCTGAAACTTGAGGATAGTAAGAAAAGAGATTTATCCTCCTTAAAACAGAATCCATCTACGAGCTTTGGCGCATCTGTTACAGAGACATTAGCTTTACAATGGGCCGAATTGACGAATGAGTCCCGGCTGTATGAAGCCGCATACGGGTTGAGTGAGACACATACTTGCGATACCTTCATGCCAAAAGACAAGGTGAAATGGGGAAGCTTCGGTATTCCCACATATGAAACAAAGATGAAAATCATCGATATTGAAACAGGTGAAGGAATGCTCACAGGCGAAAAGGGAGAAATTCTCATTCAAAGTCCTGCCGTCTTTAAGGGCTACTATAAGAACGAGAAAGCAACAGCTGAAACGATAAAGGATGGCTGGGTTCATACAGGCGATATTGGAAGCATAGACGAGGATGGTTATCTGTATTTCCATGGAAGATTGAAGGAAATGATTAAGACATCTGGCTTTAGTGTGTTTCCAGAGGATGTGGAAGCCATGCTGAATGAGCATCCGGCCATATGGCAAAGCGCGGTCATTGGTGTTCCTGATCCAATGAAGGGAGAGGTCGTAAAAGCCTTTATCGTCCTTCAGCCAGGAATCAAAGAAGCACCGACAATGAATGAATTAAAAGAATGGGCAAAGAGTAAAATGGCTGCTTTTAAGGTACCCAGCCATATTGAATGGATTCATAAGCTCCCAGCAACAAGCTCAGGTAAAGTATTAAGAAGATTGTTAAAGGAAGAGCCAATTCATTAAGAAGACAGGGGGGTCATAATGATGTTTATATCCAAGCAATTACAAGAGCATGCAGAAAGATATCCAGACAATGTCATCACATCCTTTAAAGGACGTGAAACAACCTATCGTACATTTTTCGAGAAGGCTTGCAGCCTGGCCCACTTCCTGAAGGATAAGGGATATACAAATGAAGACATTATCGCCCTATATTTGCCTAACTCTGATTCATTTCTGATTGCCTATTATGCCTGCCAGCTAGCTGGAGTGCCTGTGCTGCCAATCAATACAAAGCTTGCTCCTCCAGAGGTCGAATATATTATCAAGCATTCAGAGGCAAAGATGCTGATCTATGATATAAAGCTTGCTGCGGGCTTGCAGAATGTTTCTCTTGATTTATTCCAAGATGTCCTTGAATTAGGTGGAAAGAATACCTTTGAGGCCGTTACAAGCTCATCAAAGTCAAATACTGAGCTTCCATCCTTACAGCCAGATGATACAGCGGTTATCTTTTATACATCCGGAACCACCGGACGTCCTAAAGGGGTCATGCTATCTGTCAGGAATGTCGAGTCTATTGCGGAAATATGGGCAGACTCTCTGGAACTTGGCGCAACAGACCGGATGCACATCGTTACGCCGCTCTTTCATTGTGCAGCAAGCCATTGTTTCTCCATTCCAACCATTCAACGAGGCGGGACGGTCATCATTGAAGAACAATTTTCTCCAGCCGAGACCCTACATACGATGGAGAAGGAGAAGGTAACCCTTTTCTTTGGTGTCCCAGCCATTTATAGCACTCTACTTCATACGCCATTGATGAAATCGAAGGATTTAAGCCATCTTCGTCTGTTTGCTTATGGGGCAGCACCAATGCCATATGAGCTAGTCAAACGGCTCAAAGCACACTTTCCGAATGTTAAGCTTCAAAATCTTTACGGACAGACAGAAAACTCTCCAGGGGCAACGACATTAAAGGATGAATATGCCTTAGAGAAAATTGGATCAGTAGGTGAACCTCTCCCAAATACAGAGGTACGTGTGGTTGATCCTTCCGGACGTGATGTTACGCCTGGTGAAGTAGGGGAAATCATTGTAAAGGGACCACAGGTAATGAAAGGGTATCTAAAGAATGAACAAGCAACAGCGGCTGCTTTGAAAGACGGATGGCTATACAGCGGGGATCTTGGAAAGCTGGATGAAGATGGTTTGCTTTATATTGTGGACCGAAAGAAAGACATGCTGATTCGCGGCGGAGAAAATGTGTATCCGATTGAAGTCGAAGAAGTGTTATATCAGATGGAGGAAATTCTCGAGGCAGCCGTTGTAGGCATACCGCATGAGGTCTATGGGGAAGTTCCGAAAGCCTATGTTGTTTTAAAGGAAGCTAAATCACTGACAAAAGAGGATATTACTCATTATTGCGGGCAAAATCTCGCAAAATATAAAGTTCCAACAGAGGTTGAATTTATTGATGAGCTTCCGCGCAATGCGAGCGGGAAGGTGCTGAAGCATACACTTAGGGATAAAGCGAATGTGTAAGGGTTAAATGAATAGTGAGGATGGGAAGCCAGTTTTCTGTCATTACGGAGCAGAAGACAGGCTTCTTTTTTGCTGAGTTAAAAAGAAACGAATCATCTACACATGCATATGATCGTCAATCTTAACCATTGTTCCAAATCTTACATGTCTGAATACCATAATATATGATCAACTATACATCCTGATGGGAGGTGAATAAATGAGGGAATACACGAGACTTTTTATTGAAATACTCTTTATCACCCTTTTATTATTCTATGATTACTCAATCCTGCCGCAAATTGATAATCAATGGATGTCTGCAGGTTTCATTCTCATTCTGTTTATCCTTTTTTCACCAATTAATTGGCTAATGTCAGCAAGAAAACAAGGGACTATTTCATCGGTCCATTCAAGATTGATTGTCATTATGTATAGTCTTGGCTTGCTGATGACCTTTAAGATTACAGGCCTTCAATCATCGAACGATATCAGCTTACAAAACCCATTCCTTTGGCTGGTTATTGGGCTTTCTTTTACTCCCGAGGTTAGGTTTTATACAGGCAAATTAAAAAGGAACTCATAAATGATTTTCCTTACATAAATGGAGGAATAGTAGATGATTGGAGATGTTCTCGGTTGTCTATTATTCATCCTTTTTACTGTTCAACCCTCTCATGCAAATGAAAGCAAAGAGGGTTTCTTTATAATTATCGACTAACAGTTCCAACAACCTTTTTAAAAAACGATGTTCTTAATCTTCATAGTGTATGAATCATCATGTAGGCAAAAGAAGATACACCTTAGACGGAAAAAAAGTAAATCAATCATGCTCCTTCAACAGCTCATCAAGCATCTTCCCGCGGTTATCTAAGAAATACTTCGTAATCAAGTAATGATCCGTCATCTCGTAGGTGATTTCACGTAATTGATCCTCATCGAAACTAACTATTTGTGCATCTGGATAGCCAAGCAGAATAGGAGAGTGGGTCGCAATGATCAGTTGAACATTACGATTCTTCGTCAAGTCATGAATCACTCGTAAAAACGTTAATTGGCGAGCGGGAGAGAGGGCAGCTTCCGGCTCATCTAACAGATAGATGGCCTTCTTGTAGAAACGGTTCGAGAATAATGCGAGAAAGGACTCTCCATGGGATTGCTGATGAAGAGACTTTCCTCCATAGCTTTGATAACCATCATCATCAACTTCATCTATGTACGTAGCAAAATGATAAAATGTTTCAGCGCGAAAAAAGAATCCATTTGAAATTTTCGGCAGCCAGGATAAACGCAAATAATCACTAAGAGGAGCATCAGCTTTGTCCACATCGTATAGATTGCTGCGACTGCCCCCAGCTGTATTAAACCCTATATTTGCTGCAATCCCTTCTAATAAGGTAGACTTTCCGGTGCCATTCTCACCGACGAAAAACGTAACGGGTTTCTTAAACGTAATCGAATCCAAATTCCGAATAGCTGGGATGGAGAAAGGATATTGATCATGATATTGAATACGTTCAGGCAGGAGTGTAACTTTCTTCAAAAACATAGCAATCCTCCTTCATGTTCATTATATTTATTTAATCCTTTCTGAAGGGGTTTTACAACCCTTAACCATTCTATAAAACATTGTTAAGCAACATTCCTTTCAAAGAACTATGTGCCAATTCTTCATATAATAATCAAAACATCATCATCAAGTAAAAACAATTCACTTAAATACGAATGATTAAATATATTATTGATATTTAGTTCGTGTTTAACCAACCAAAATGCCAATCACTCACAGGCCGGATACAACTCATTTTGCTGAAAACACGAACAATATTGAATGATGCGATATTTTTAACATATGTTGGAATTATGCAGCCAAAAAGGGGAGCAAACGGGGGAATTGCTCATTTCGCCAATTTAGAACATGTGTTCCTGTTGGAAGGAAGGCATGATGGCTATTCTACGAAAATTATCTGTCAGAACTTTATCAAATCCTTTATACTACTCATATAAGAAAACACTAAGGAATGATAGATATGTGGAAAAAAGTAGACGGACGCTTAATTCAGGCGACAGACACATCACGAGTCAAATTTAGAACGAATATTAGCAAGGCTATACTCGATCGACTCGCTGTTATGGCGGATGAAAACGATACATACATTAATTATTTATTGGAGACTGGCTTAGAAAATGTGCTATCAAGAGGGGAGATCATCTACAATAAGGAGACTCGTCCAAAGGACCGCGTCCAGTATAAAACAACCTATGATAAAGAATTATTAGCTAAGGTGAAGGAGTTTGCTAAGCAGCATGATCTCTTCATGAACGATGTCATTGAGTACAGCGTAAGCTATATTGATATCGATAAAAGCAAGGATCGAGACTATAAAAACCGAATTGAGCGCTAATATATATAGCTTTAACAGACAGAAAAGATTTACTTTTTCTGTCTGTTTTACGTTTATCGCTAAAAGGGCAGTTTGTTTGTATCTAGGTTAATACCGCCAAAGGTTTGTAAGTTAACAGTCATATACAAAAACTGACCAATATAAGTAAAAAGCTGTCAGATAGGAATTATGACTAAAACCAATCATTTAAGCTAAATTTACAGCTTGTCATTCATATTTTATTTTACCACTGGCTATGCTAATGACATGATTTAGATTCAAATTTCGAAATCGGCGTGTGGAAGCAATGAGTGGATAGAGATTAGTGATGAACTTATCGGGATGAATGAGCTAAGGCTGAAAGCATACCATTCATTTATGTAAAGCTGTGAATGGTGAGGGGAAAGGGCAAGTTACCGTTCTAATTAAGTTTTTGAAATCAACGCCCCGAACATAATATGTATTATAGGAAGTTAATGATTGAAATGTTTTAAATATCTCATTTGAGAAGATTACTTAAGCAATTGAGACAAAACAAAGAAAATTAGGCATTAATTAACACATATCAATTTTTTATGTATTTTCATCTATTATTAAATTATTTTATTACACGCAGCTAATTCATTTTAATATGAAACCAACGAAATATTCATTCGATTGGTATTAGATTTAATATGCTGCTGATCTACAAGCAATATACAATGATTCCATTATTGTTCCATTAATTAGGTTGCTTGAGATTGGCTCTCAGACGAAACGAACGTTTCTTTAGTGAACAACTCTCCATCTTATTTTATTTCTCAACACCCTAGTTAACATAATATATTTATGTAATTACACTCTATTTTCCTAATCAGCATGTGTTTGATGTTTATAAATTCGTTGTATCAATACGGTTTTTATCATATGGCTCATATGGCGGTACATCTTCCATATCATCTATATTAAATGATGAATCTTGCTGTGGATTTTTCGTTTTTCTTTCTTCTGCATTCGTGTGATTTTCTTTCTTTTTCATGGTATCATTCCTCCTTTACTATACAAATTATGTTCTCCTGGATTCATGGCTGTATTCATGATTCCTCATAAAAAAACCTCCAAATCATTGGAGGTTAATTAAATCTTTTCATGATTCAAGCGTGTTTTTAAATAAGGATCGGCTGGTTCATCGTATACTTCCTCAATGTCATGCTCTGAATCCTGTGGCAGCTTCTTTTCTTTCTTTTTGTCTTTTGTCAGCTTAGATAAATCCTTCTTATGCTTTCCTTGAAGTATTTTCATTGCTGTCATGCCTCCTTACAAACATCTTCATTCTTTTTCTTCCCTCCCCCATCCCCTTTTTAACTGGAATTATTTCACAATAAAAAAAGAAGCCATAAAGGCTCCTTTATTTCAGCTGATTAGCAGCAAAGATTTGGTCAATCATTCCCATGATTTCAATGGAATCCTTCCATGTCATTAATGGTGATTCAACTAAACCTTCCTTCATGCATCTGACAACTTCACGAATTTCATATTCAAATCCATTGATTTCATAGGGCTCTGCTAGTGTTCTTTCCTTTCCAGAGTCTAAAATGATGGTAGCTGACTGCGCATTTGAGAAGAGTGGGATATGTATTCGTCCTTTTGTTCCGAGTATGCTAGCTTCTT
Source organism: Pradoshia sp. (assembly GCF_051873915.1). Taxonomy (NCBI): domain Bacteria; kingdom Bacillati; phylum Bacillota; class Bacilli; order Caryophanales; family Bacillaceae; genus Pradoshia; species Pradoshia sp. The sequence goes on along the minus strand of NZ_JBJEFJ010000016.1, from coordinate 2,798 downwards.
TATGGGTATTGGCCTGAATTGTGGAATAAATCTGTGCAGTTGCGCCATTTTCATACCCGAGTAAAATGGCATCACTTTCATCAACTCCGGTAACGCCATAAGTTAGTTGACTCTGCACATATTTAGGCTGATTACCTAAGAAGTAGGCTGCATAGGACACTGGGTAAATGCCAATATCAAGTAAGGCACCGCCGCCTTTCTCGATATCATATAAACGTCCTTTTGGATCAAACTCAGCCTTGAAGCCCAGCTCAGCACGAAGCGACTTGATCTCTCCAATTATTCCCTCAGCTAGGAGCTTGCGCAGCTGAATATTAACCGGAAGAAAACGAGTTTTCATCGCCTCCATGAAGAAAACGTTCTCGCGTTTCGCAATCGCAACAACCTCTTCAATTTCAGCTTTTGTCATCGTGACAGGTTTTTCACATAAAACGCCTTTCCCATGTTCGAGTGCAAGGATTGCCTGCTCTTTATGAAATGGATGTAGAGTAGCAACATAAACAGCATCAATCTGCCCATTGGCAACGAGCTCTTCATAGGATCCATAGCATCGTTCCTGCGGGACATCAAATTCCTTCCCAAATTGCTCTGCCCGTGTTTTTTCCCTGGCTGCGATTCCAGCAAGCTCCATGCCTTCTAGCTGCTTAACAGCTGTCGCAAAGCGATGAGCGATATTACCTGCACCGATAATTCCCCATCTGAATATGTTTTTCATAAATAGTCCTCCTGACTAACAAATGATTTCATGGTTTCATCATATCAAGAATACTTTGAAGAAGGTATGAAATAATAATCCTTTTCACACAAAAATACGATACCTCCTTGGAAGTATCGCATTCATTTTATTTTTCCATTTCTTTTATATGTTTAAAGGAAATGATAAAGCCGGTTGTTTCGTTTGAACTTTGAACGCTCACATCTGCATCATAAATATCTGTGAGATTTTTGATAAGCCATAAACCGATCCCTGCCCCAACCGTTTGTTCCTTTGCTTTATTAGTCCGATAATATTTATCAAAGATTTTGCTGATTTTATGGTATTCAATGCTAGAATTTGTATTGACAACATCAATGAGAATTCGATACTCCTCATCCTGCTGCTCTCTGATTCCAATGAATATGGACGACCCCTCTTTTGAATACTTAATGGCATTATCGAGCAGGTTCCGAATGATTAATTCAATCGAGCCTTTATCAATCCATATTAAACGGTTTGGATTGACACAATGTTCAAAACTAAATGTCCATTCAGGATATTTCGATTGATATTCTATGTAGATAGGCTCAATTTCTCCTACTGGGTTGATCCAACTGTCTGGAGGTGAACCCCCTAAGTAATAAATATCATAGGTCACTTTAATACTAGACAATAAAGAAGTAATATTCTCTGTTTCGTTTACAACGGAATGAAGGTTTTTCTTAAGCTCTTCATCATCGATTGTATCCTCTATTAGCTCTATTTCATTTTTAATATTATGAGCTGGATTCTTAATTTCATGAACCATTTCATCAAGGAAGGCTTTACTTTCCTGCACACCATCCTGTAGCTCCAAAACCGTCTGGTTCACGACATCAATCGTATTTCGAACCTTTGGAATCATTGGTCCATCATAGGTGAATACCTTCATGTTAAATTTCGTCATGCCCAAGAAATGCTTTCTCATCTTATCTAGTGGGCCATAATAAAGCTTTCTCATTAACATATAATTAATAAAAATCATCATAGATAATATGACAAAAAAGAATAGGCAATGAGAAAGAATCGTTTTAAATTCATCTAATAATGTCATACTGACTACGCGGTATAAAGTAATATCCCCAGTAAATAGATCACTCTCAATATGGTGGTCAATCTTAAGAAAGGCTGTACCATCTTCCTCTCCTATCTGAATCCCGATATTTTCTTGCGAGTAAATATTATAAACATTTTCTAATTCACTATTCATCAGGAACTTATTTAATAATGGAACGAGAATGGCATCAACTCCTTGATAAACATACTTTTTTTTATATTCTGTATTTGCATTATAATAAAAGGCACTTGACTTAGCATCGTTATTATTTACATAGACAAACTCGTTGCCAACTGGAATATCTCTTAGAATGTCTATAATGTTATCAGAATCCTGATCTTCCATAAATAAATGTTCAATCTGTATATGTGTCGGTAACATCTCATATGCTTCTTTCATTAGTACGTTCTCTACTCTTATATATCCGTATAAAAAGACAATACTAAATACAAGTATCACGAGCAAAACATAAGCAGTAAGCATGTAAATCTGAGGATTATTTTTCCACTTTTTTATCGAAATCAATACTGTAGACACCTTTCCTTTTGAAGATATTATCGAAACAGAACATCACCTTTAAAACATCCGAATCAATTGTTTGGGTAACTTTGAAAAAAGAGTCCATCTTTATTCTCGAATAAAGTGATGCTGATGTTCGCATCCTTGTAGGTTTGAATAATAAATCAATATAGTATAAGAATAGATAACAAAAACACTGCTAATTCGTACAATGAGAAAAGAAAATGAATATAATAGTTCATTTATTTATCCATATAAACATGGACTAATCCACTTTCACTCTTTCACTTTTGTTATTTTTATCTAATTTATTATACCACAATAATTTAAAAAGGCTTTTTTAAAAAATATTCATTCATATCCATCAAAAAACCGAATCGGGGAAATTCCATATAAAAACACCCCTCTTTAAAGAAGGATGTTTTCCTAAATCCTTTTATTTTTTTATTGGCCCATAATGGTCTTCGAGCGCTGTCTGCAAGATGC
>NZ_JBJEFJ010000015.1:0-3750 GCF_051873915.1 Pradoshia sp. | reverse complement strand
CAAAATCCTTGAGCGCTGTTCTTTTTATTCTATTAGCTTTTGAAAATCATACTAATAATCTTATCAACAGACATCTTGCTATCGACCTTAAACACACCTAGGCGAAGCTTGTTCGCAACACCCTTGCTTTCAACAGCCTTAACGAAGCTGGATGCATCCTTAATGATATTTCCGGCTACAAGGACTTCTGCTACATCGGACGTTGTCATGCCGCTTGCAACATTAATAACCGTTTTATAGACAACCTTCTCGGAATTCTCAGCCGCGGCCTTTTCTGCCTCAGCCTTTGCTTTCTCCTCAGCTGTTTCAATCTCGTTCAAATATTCTTCATCAGTCAAGACCACATATCCTTCCGTCTCCAACTGAGTCTTCATATCCTCTGCAGATAAAACAGGTGTCTCGGTAACTGTCTCGGTCTCTGTTGCTTTTGCCGTTTCTTTCTTTCCGGAAGTCTCTTCTGCTCCCGCATCATCGGATGAGAAGAAATAAACTCCCCCAAGAATGCATGAGGCAAGTAAGATTCCTGAGGCGAAGCTGCTCATTACTTTATGCGTCATTTGCCAGCTTCCTCCCTTTGTTCCTTCCAGATTCATAAGGAGCTAGGATCTCTTCTACTTCCTGCTCGGACAGTTTCGTTTGGACCGCGATGCTCTTAATGGAATAACCCCTCTTATAAAGGTCCAGCATCTTACGCATTGTATGGCGTTCTTCAGAATTCAAGCCCATAACGCCTGCCTCCTGAGCGGTAATTTCCTCATCCATTTCAAGTTTGCGGATCTGCTCTTTTAATTGATTTGTTTCATCCAGCATAACCGCGTAATATGTATCAATTTGTTTTTGATCGTCTTTTGCTTGTTTTCTCATCTTAACAAATGAAGCGACAAACAACACCGCGGAAGCCGCAAATAATATTACTAAAGCCATTTGCATTGGTAACCGTTCCTCCTACCTTCGAAATCTCTCATTCATTATACATGCAAAGTCGAGTTTTTTCGATGTTATTCTCAAATACCCAAAAAAACCCATCATTCTCCCTATTATGCCAGTCAATCATTCATCCCTTCTATCTATATAGTCCCCCTAATTAAAGAATACGAAAGGTAGTATCTCTTTCTGTATGTCGAAAAACACAAATTTTGTCGCATATTAGGAGGGAATATGCTATACTCGTAGAGACCTAAAACTGCATAACATTTTACTTACCATTTTACATGGCCCTGCTGGCTTCAGCAGGGTTTTTTTGTGCTTATTCAGCATTTAGTGATTTACGCAGAATTTCCGCCGGCAGTCCATCAATTTCACCAATCTTTTCTGAAATAAAACCATGTTTCTGCAGAATTCTTCTTGAAGGAATATTATCCGGGTCGATGATTGCCTTCAAACTTGTCATTCCAGCCTCACCCGCTTTAACAAGCAGCACTCTGGCAATTTCAGATCCATATCCCTTTCCCCAATACTGTGGCAGAATCATATAGCCCAGCTCAGCCTCACCGCTTAAATCATCATCAGGGGTAATATGCCCAAGCCCAATATACTCCAGCGTCTGTTGATCATATATTTTATAGGAGCCGGTCTTTTCAGCCTGTTGATTGCGTTTAAGCAATGCATGGAAGTTAATCTCAGCCTCTTCTAAAGGAATGGCCCGCTCAGTAATCTGGGCCATAACCCGTTCTTCTGATACAAGTGCATAATACAAATCGAAATCCGCTTCTTGAAACTTCTCAAGCATTATTTGCATGGTCTCTCCTCCATTAGTAAAGTCAAAAAAAAAAAAAAAACAGACCCAAGTGATTGGGTCTGTTCCGATAAGTTAAACTTATATTAGTTTTTTTGAACGTTAGTAGCTTGTGGTCCGCGTTGACCTTGTTCTACTTCGAAAGTAACTTCTTGACCTTCGTCAAGAGTTTTGAATCCTTCACCTTGGATCGCTGAGAAGTGAACGAATACATCGTCTCCACCTTCACGTTCGATAAATCCAAAACCTTTTTCTGCGTTAAACCATTTAACTTTACCTTGTTCCATGTTTGTTGCCTCCTAGTGCGATAGCACATTGTATTACTATCCTTGCTTATCGATCGTAAAGACGAAATATTGTTCAACTTTCAACCGTAACAAACAAAAATAATTCTTCTTTATAGTAACAGGTTCTTCAGAGAAACGCAAATGTTTTATAAGCGTTTTCTTGTTTTTCTTATCTGAAAATAAAGCAGCCAGAACATAAAAAAACTGGGCAATATATTGCCCAGTAAAATGATTAAAGGATTTCCTTAAACATTTCAATGGTTTCTTCTTTAGTTGGCATATAAGGGTTGCCAGGTGCACAAGCATCCTTCAAGGAGTTTTCCGCCAAAGTGTCCAAATCTGGATTTTCGACGCCAAGCTCTTTCAAGGAAGTTGGAATGCCAACCTCTGCCGCAAGCTCTCTGATCTTCTCAATCACGAAATCGCTTGCCTCTTCATCTGTCTGACCTATTTGCGGGAAGCCAAGTGCTTCGGCAATCATGCGGAATTTCTTCGGTGCATATTTCGCGTTACGTTTCTCGACGATTGGAAGAAGCATAGCGTTACATACACCGTGTGGAAGATCATAAAGCCCGCCAAGCTGATGGGCCATCGCATGTACATAGCCTAGTCCGGCATTCGAGAAAGCCATTCCGCCCAAGAAGCATGCATATGTCATTTGCTCTCTGGCATCCAAATCATGACCGTTCTTTACAGCAGCAGGAAGATACTTGAAGATAATACGCACCGCTTCAAGCGCAGTCGCATCCGTCACAGGGTTAGCTCCTGGAGTCACCAGCGTTTCAATGGCATGTGTAAGAGCGTCCATGCCAGTCGCAGCTGTAAGATCGGCCGGTTTATTAACCATTAACTCTGGATCGCTGACAGACAACAGGGCAATGCTGTTTTTATCCACACAAACCATCTTCACTCCACGGTCTTCATCAGTGATTACATAGTTAATCGTAATCTCAGCAGATGTACCGGCTGTCGTATTAACCGCAATCGTCGGATAGCCAGGACGGCTGGATTTATGTAAGCCTTCATAATCGCGGATATCCCCGCCGTTTGTTGTAATAATGCTAATTGCCGCTGCACAGTCCTGAGGAGAACCGCCGCCGACAGACAGAATGAAATCACAATCCTCTTCCTGCAATACTTCCACACCATTATGTACCTGTCTTGTCGTCGGATTTGGACTGACTTCATCATAGACAACATAATCAATCTCTGACTTCTCAAGCTGATCTGTCACCATTTTCAGGATTCCATTCTTGCTCAATCCTTTATCCGTCACCACAAAGGCTTTCTTAAAACCGTAGGATTTGATTTCTCCTCCCAATTCATTGAGGCAGCCTCTTCCTAACAAGTTTCTGCTTGGCAAATAATACATCATCACAAATCTCCTCCAATTTGTTAAATTATTCACAATTTAATTATAATTTAAACGAATCGGTGAAGCATTGGTTAAATGTAAGTACATTTGGCAATGGGTGGGAAAGGATGAAGCCGGTGTTAAAAACTCCTTTGTCCAAAGCAGCCTTTCAACCTTGAAAATATGTTTTCACCCTTTCGCCCTTAAATGGGATGACTTCGCCCATAAACGGAAGTTTTTCGCCCTTAAACGATCGGAAATCGCCCTTAAACCAAGAAACTCGGGAAATCCTCCTCCAAATAGAAGGCAGTTCCATGCTGAAATAACAGAAATAGACAAACCAATCGATTTTTTGAAGAATAATCTATCCTTTT
>NZ_JBJEFJ010000014.1:7440-20745 GCF_051873915.1 Pradoshia sp. | reverse complement strand
GGAACGTTAAACGTTCCTTCATTAAGGTCTTCATGATAGGACAAATGCCCTTTCCTCTTTACTCATCAAATGGAGTCTATGCATGGCCCTTGTCATGGTTACATACAGCAATTTTAGATCAGTTTCATTTTGTTCATGATATCTTTCATCATGACTAAAGGCGATTACACAGTCAAATTCCAGTCCTTTGGCCAGATAGGAGGGAAGGATGATAAGCTTTCCCTTTGGAATGGACATTTTTTCTTCCAAAAGGCTTACAGCAAAGTTTCTCTTTCGGAGAATTTGATAGGCTAACTTGGCATCCTTTGCTGTTTTGGTAATGATGGCAAAGGTGTGAAAGCCTTCCTCCCTCCATTTTGCCGTTTGTGCTTTTACAGCCTCAGCCCACTGTTCTCCCTTTTCAAAGGAAAAGTATTGTGGTGCTTCTCCATGCCGCACGATCGGCTCAACGATAGGAAAATCATAGGGGAGCTTTTCGAGCAGCCTATTCGCCTCATTCATAATCTCAATCGTTGTCCTGTAGCTTTTCTTCAGCTCCTTATAGCTTGCCCGCGGGAAGATCTTCTCGGCTACTTCCTGCCAGCTCGTAATCGAACGATAAGAATGAATCCCTTGCGCGAGATCACCTACTAAGGTGAACATATCCGTTTCAAGAGCAGTCTTTAAAGCAGAGATCTGCAGGAAGCTATAATCCTGAGCCTCATCAATAACAACATTCTTTGCCTTCTGTCCAGGCTGAATGCCATAAAGCTTTGCATGGAGGTAGAGAAGCGGTCCAACGTCTTCTGCCTCATATTTCTTTTTGGCAAAAATCTTTTGGCTGTAGGTGCATAAGTCAGCCGCATCCGTTTCTGACAGCATCCCTTGGGCGTAATCACAAAGTCTTTCGGGTGAAGTGAATAATTGCTTGTAGTGTGTAAAGGTATCATGCTTCTTAATGGATTTCATATAACGGGTTGCAGCCGTTCTCATCTCCGCTTTTATATGGTTCAGGCGGAGATCCTTTCGCTTAAGCACCTCTGAAATATAGGCTTTCCTCTTCTCCTCGGCTCCTTTGAAATTTAACCCCTTCTCCATCTTCGCATCATAATGGGCGATGATTTTCTTCAGCATCACGTCCTTATGACTCTTCACCTGCTGCTGCAGGACCCTCTTAATCTTATCTAATCGTTTATAAAGCGGGAGATACGTATATTCCTGTGTCAGCAAATGGTTTAGTTGACTAGCCTGATAAAGCTTGAATGAATCAACCTTGAAATCTTCATGGAAATACAGACCGCTTTTGATTTCCTCAAAATAATGATCTAATATCCGCTGAAAGAGCTCGCTCCCCTTCAGACCGGCAAGCCTTGCTGCCGCACTTTCCCCGCCTAAGACCTCGATCAATTTACGGTCTTCAACGAGAGGGATTTTCTTGCCGATAGCCTCCTCGACATATTGGGCATAGGTCGCCTGCCTCACGCGCTCAGCTCCAAGCTCCGGCAAGGCTTCTTGGATATAATCCATAAATAGGGCAGTTGGGGTCAAGATTAATAAATCTGCCGGATTGAACTGATCTTTATAATGGTAAAGGAAGTAGGATATACGGTGAAGGGCGATCGTTGTTTTTCCGCTTCCTGCTGCTCCTTGGACGATGACCGGTTTATTAAGATCCGCACGGATAATTTCATTTTGCTCCTCCTGGATAGTTGCGACAATCTCCGTAAGCCTGCTCACCGAACTCTTAGCCAATGTTTCCTGCAGCAATTCATCAACCGTCGTCAAATCAATATCGCGCAGGTCTGTGAGCTCGCCGTCTTCAATCATCAGCTGTCGCTTCAGTGTAATCTCACCATCATACGCTTCACCCTCTGAAGTATACGATACATGTCCAAGTCTGCCGTCATAGTACAAATTGGCAATCGGTGAACGCCAGTCAATAATGAGCTGTTCTTGATTATCCCGCTGGAACAAGGAAGTCTTGCCGATATATAATCGTTCCGATACTCCAGAATCAGCGGGCGTGAAATCAACGCGGGCAAAATACGGCTTAGGCAAAGCCCGCTTCAAGCTTTCCCACTCATCATTCGACATTTGATAAAAAGCGGCGGTCGTTAACAGCTGTCCATATTCCGTGTTTTCTTCCCAATCTGTATCCTCAAAGGTTTCCTTCATTTTTTGCAAGAACTGCTCCTTGCTTGTTCTGGCCGTATCAATCACAACTCTCATGTATTGTTTGATAAATTCCAGTCTTTCCTTTTCAAGCTGAAAGGCTGACTCTTCCACAGTAAATCCCCCTTTTTGACCTCCTGATGCGAATAAAGTTCCCTCATCCATCCGATACTGTTTGCTGGAGGTGGAAAAATGAATCGAACACAAATAGAAGCCATATTCATTGAAAATGGCCTATCGTCCCTTTATAAAGCATATGAGTATCCATTATATCTCCACGGACTCTTAGATCACAACGAATTTACCCAACAACTAGACTTATTCCTATCCTGGTATGATTTCCCCGATTCCCCTTTGCCATTCGATACCTTCCTCTATCATTACCGAATATTCAGTCATATGCTGAAGCAAAAGGAATGGGCCGATTTCGTTGGCTTCTGAGCCATAAATAAAAGCCAGACATCCTTCTTCTAGATGGAGAAGGAATGTCCGGCAGGCGAATCAAATGAGATATGGACCATAAAGTCCCGTCATCATGACGATATTCAACCCGATATAATAGGAAATACCCGCATACAGTCCCATATCCTTATTGGTTACCAATTTATAAATTCCATAGGAAACGGCACTGATGACTAACGGCCAAATCACCATACTATTCGGGAATGTCAAATAGTCAGGTGCCATCGAGAATAAGCTGTCCGACAATACACTGTTAAAAACATATAAGACGGTTCCAACATAGAGAAGGATGCCCACCGGCTCTATCCAGCCTTTATGATTCTCAAATTCTTCCTTACGTAAAAACATCATAATTGTGTAGAAAATCAATGAAGGAATAACCCATATCATCCCAAAGAAAAGCATGATAAGGCTGCTGAAAACACCACTGATGAAGTCATATAGGGCCATGCGGTAATCCTCTTTCGTCTTCACCATGGAAGATTCGACATACCCATTCCCATTAAAGGTGCCATAGGTTTGATATTGCTTTCCGCCATAGGTTTGCCAAAGAATATGGTTTTCTCCCGCCCACATTGGGCTTAAGCTCGTATCGGATGAGGTGCTTCTTCTAAAACTTACCCACTCTCCGTCCTGCTTTGTGTTAGCGAAGTAGACATTATAGCCGGATTTTTTCCCCTCTCTTTGCCCTTCAGATACAAATAGCAGCTCCAGTTTTCCATCCAGATAACGCATATTGAAATAGCGCGGATTAGCTAATCGTGCACCATTGCTTCCATCTGTGAAAAGCATCCATTCATCCCCATTCACCTTAAAATCCTTCGGGTTAAAGGTAATGAGATTAGCGTTATTTGTTCGTTCTCCTTGCGACATCTTAAATGTTTCAATTAAGATGGATGCTTCCTGACCATTAGAATCATAGAGGATATTTTCTATAGTCGCGTTGTTTGATGAAGACCAAGCATACAGCTCGTTCAGTTCTTTCCCTTCCATTAAATAGAATTGAATATCAAGCGGAGTCGGGTTGGTTGCAACTAAAATACTTCCATCCCCATCAGCGGATTTAACATGACTGATTGGGTCCTTTACAGTCACTAATACACTACTTTTTTGTTTACCTGTTTCATAGAGATAAATCTCTTTTTCGTTCCAATAGAGAATGTTTTCATTCGTCGGATAAAAGGAGTGAACCTCCTCATCAATGAGGGTTGACTTCCCATTTTCATATAATTGCAATTTCTTGTCCTGTAAATAGAAGAAGCGCTGTCCATCTCCCCAAACCGGTGTGTCGACATCAATACTAACCGGAATCACGGTTTCTTTGATTGTCTTATAGTTCTGATCTGTTATCGTATACCTAACTTGATCATCACTCGGCAAGTACATATGAATCTCTTTATTCTTAGTAAAGCTGTATTGCTGCATCGGGTATTTAGAAGCCCCCTCTACCTTGGAGGCACGGCCCCACCCTTCATCTGGCAAGGTAACCGCTAAATTAACATTATAAAAGTAATACAAGCCAAAAAGAGCCAACAGAATGACTATTGGCAGCACCTTTGCCTTTTTATTCAACACTTTCCCCCCCTAATGACTATTGATTCTATTTCTCACTAGACCCCAACTGATTATAGCACAATTGTTAATAAATGTATGTAATTTTTAAAATATTCAAATCATTACAAAAGACTATTCACAAAAGGGTTTTTGTGTTAACTTATAATCAATATTAGTTAACTTATTTATTGAGGAGGAAAAAAGTGCGCCGTTCAAAAACAAAAAATATGATGATAATCGCGATGTATGCGGCTATTCTCTCTATTTTGGCTCAGGTCACAATCCCGCTTCCGCTTATTCCCATCACTGGACAGACGTTAGCAGTCGGACTTATTGCTACCATCATTGGTTCCCGGTTTAGTACATATACCGTCCTCATCTATCTTGCACTAGGGACCATTGGAATTCCTGTCTTTTCAGGATTTACCAGCGGCCTTGGTGTTCTATTCGGACCGACGGGAGGTTATTTATTCGGCTTCATCCCCGCCGCTTTCCTGACTGGTTATTGGTTAGAGAAGAGAGGGTTCACGATTACTCAAGCCATCATAGCCAATTTAATTGGTATGATTGTCACATTGATCTTTGGGGCTCTTTGGCTGAAAACAGCCGCTTCATTATCCTGGAATGCGGCTTTACTAACGGGTATTACACCGTTTGTCCCAGTTGGCATTCTTAAAGCCATGATGGCTGCCTACTTAGGAATCTTAATTCGAAAAAGACTGTTTTCTGCCAGACTTCTGCCAGCTGCCCAGTAAACATGCCGTGTACGGACCTATTACGAGAGAGAAAAAAAGGCAAAAATCGTGGAAATATGATAAAATGTCATTTTATCTCACCGTAAAGGAGGTTCTGAATTGAAAAAGAAAGTATTGGCAATTGTCACAAGCCACGGAACGATGAAAAAGGATACAGATAAAACCGGGTTATGGTTCAGTGAACTCGTGCATTTCTATGATGTCGTAAGAGTCGCTGGGTTCCCGATTGATATAGTGAGCATCAATGGAGGCAAGGTGCCGATTGACCCAAAAAGCCTGCTTCCGGTCATCATGGACCAAACATCAAAAACCTATCATCTCGACCCTTATTTCATCAGTAAGCTTGATCACTCATTGCCACTTGAAGAGATCAATGGACAGGATTATGATTGCGTCTTCTTTGCCGGAGGTCATGGTACCCTATGGGATTTCCCTGAATCAAAGAAAATCCAAGAAATCACGGCCGCAATCTATGAAAATGGCGGTCTCGTAACAGCTGTCTGCCATGGACCTGCAGCATTCCTTCGCACGCGCTTATCAGATGGCACCCACCTTCTTGAAAATGTCGAAGTGACCGGGTATTCAAATATAGAAGAAAAACTGATATTCCAAGGGGGAAAAATTCCTTTTTATCTTGAGGATGAACTGCGGTCTGTCGCCAAGTCCTATAAGAAATCAACGATTCCTTTCACCAGTCATGTGGTGGAGGACAAACGAATCATCACCGGACAAAATCCGCAAAGTGCGCGGGCAGTGGGCGAGAAAACCTTAAAAATCCTGCAAGCGCATGTATATCAATAAGAGTTCTGTCAAAGAACGTTCGATAAAAAAGCCGATTCACTCCTCCTGCTTCGTCAGGAAGGTCTGAATCGGCTTTCTTTATATTGATTATAGGGGCAAAATATATAGGAAAATGGATAGAAAATGGAGAATGGAGGCAACAAGCACCATTAAATGCCATACAGCATGATGATACGGAAAACCTCTCCATACGTAGAAAATAGACCCTAATGTGTATAAAAGCCCCCCATAAATAAGCATCTGCAGCCCCATCGGCGGCACCGCTTGTGAAAGGGGCTCCCACGCTACCACAATCATCCATCCCATGACAATATAAATTAAGGTGGAAATGATCATTAATTTCCTTAAGAAAAACGCCTTAAAGATAATGCCCAAAACGGCTAATCCCCATACAAGAGCCAGCAGCGTATATCCCGTCTTGCCGCCTATGGCAATTACCGCATAGGGTGTGTAGGTACCTGCAATAAACAAGTAGATGGATGTATGGTCAAATAACTCCAAGACCATTTTCGTCTTTCCTTCAGGAAATGCATGACATAATGTCGAAAAGGTAAATAGCATCAGCATGGAAATTCCATATATCAGGACAATCGCGAGCCTGCCAGTTGCTCCGTTTACGACAGTATTCGTAATCATGAGCACTAAAGCTGCAATGGAAAGTCCAACTCCTATCCCGTGTGTAATGGCATTCACTACTTCTTCTTTCTTCGTATACGTATAGACACGATCCATGACATGGCTCCCTTCATGTTTTCTAAGTCTATTCCCGTTTATGAGTTTTTTTAGCATCAAATCATTCATTTTTTTCAAAATTTGATGTGATTCAACAAAATCTTTTGTAGACCTACTCTAGGTCTAACCTCCGAAGCAGCTCAGGCCATATTCGCATAATATCCGATGCCAGCATAGCACTCGGTGCATGATTCTCACTATAAAGCTCTGCTGTCTTCCCATGAAGATAAACACCATTCATAATGGCTGCTTTCCGGTACCCTTGAGTAAGGAGCCCTAGCAGGATTCCTGTTAAGGTATCCCCTGTCCCGCCTTTGGATAATCCCCTGTTTCCTGTAATATTTACATAGCCAGTTCCGTCGGGAAAAGCAATAACCGTATTCACTCCTTTCAGCACGACTGTCACCTGATGTTTGACCGCATAATCGCTTGCTGTCTGAATCCGGTTCTCATTCACTTCCGCGGCGGTTTTCCCTGCTATCCTTGCCATTTCTCCTGGGTGTGGTGTCAAAATAATAGGACCCTTCCGCTGTTTTGGATAGCTGCGCTCTGAGAGGGCTCCTGCGTCTAGGATAAGCGGATAATCTGTTTCATTAAGATAGGCAGCAATCAGCTCCTCTAGTGATTCATCAGGATTGATGCCTGGTCCAATGGCCACAGCTGTATACTTTTGCGTTAAATCCTGCTGCCAGTTTGATTTCGAACGATCTACATATGTAGCCTCAGGCAGGGAAATGGTGCATTTATGCGCTACTTCTTCCTCTGTTGCAATCACAAGCTTTCCGATTCCTGCACGCATAGCCCCTGTTCCAGCGAGCAAAGCACAGCCAGGCATCTGTCTGCTTCCAGCAATCAGTAATCCAGTCCCGAACGTTCCTTTATGTGGATTTTCCTCCTCGACATGCCATGTTGCCCTTACATCATCCTCCGTCCAAATCCGGAATCTCGCCTGCGAAGGGAGCCCAATATCCACAATATGCAATTCGCCATAATAGGTGCTTGACGGATACAAGAAAGCAGATGGTTTAGCCCCATGAAGACAGAAGGTGTGATCCGCCTTAAAGGCTGCCTGTACTCTTCCACAGTCTGCTTCTGTTCCAGAGGGAATGTCGATCGCCATCTTTAAGGCGTTGGAGTCCATCCATTGCTGGTGCAATCGATTCATCTCCTCCGTGAAAGGCGGCCTGAATCCTATTCCAAATAGACCATCTATTAAGACGTCATAATTCCCGTCCAACTGGCTTGAATAAGCATATCCCAAGCTTTGATAATAGGCCAAATGATCATGAGCCACTTGTGTAGACGGAATACCTAATGGGAAAATCAGCTCTGCCTTAAACCCGTGGTTCTTCAAAAGGCGTGCAAGGACAATTCCATCGCCTCCATTATTCCCGCTGCCTGCGAGAATACCGATTCTCTGTTCCTTATCTAGAAGCTTCTTCATTCCCTCAAACAGAGCATGTCCGGAATTCTCCATTAAGGTATTGATAGATAATCCGTTTGCATCTGCTGTTTGGTCACTATCCCTTATCTCCCTTGCAAAATAGATATTCATAATGAGCAAACCTCCTTTGAAATTATTATACAATAATAACTATTATTAGTCTGAAAATTTTGTTTGTTTTCGAAACAACCTTTTATATATCCCCTGCATATCCATAAAAAAAGCATTCAGATTATGGATTCTGAATGCCTTTATATCCTTAATAATTAACGGCTCTCCACAGTAATCAGTCTTTTGATGGATTGGATCTGCCCAAGATGCATGGCTTCATGATGCAGGATCAAATGGAATAATTCTTCCCGGTCTTCAATCTTCAGGCTCGGAATAGGACTTGAAATCTTTTCGCTCCAAAATTCTTTCGGTAAGTCCTCAATCCTTCTTTCCTGTGTCTCTAATTGTTTTATCAGTTCCTCTAGGGAAGGAGCACTTCTCTGCCATCTTGAAGGAGCTGTCCCACTCTCAAAAAAGCTTGCATACAACTTAGGAACAGGAGAGCTTCCCTCTGGATATCCAAATAGAAAACTCTCTGCGCTGACTAAAAGATGACCCAGCTGCCACCTGATAGTATTAGAGAATCCCTCTGGTTGAAAGTCCGCTTCAGGTTCCGATAAATCACTCACAACCTCTTTCAATTTTTTACGTGTCAGATAAAATTGATTTTTCATTCCGGCTGTTTTCATCAAATTCCCTCCCGATGCAACTGAATAGTCCACATATGTGGCCATGTTCATTCATACCCGCTAACAGCTTTTGGAAAACAACATCAGACTTTAGTTGAGGACAGCTTTATTCCTGCAACAAATGTTCCAATCCCTTCTCTGTCTTGATGATGCAGGGCATCCACGATTTTCGAACCGACAATGACCCCGTCACAAAAGGTCAGCAGGGCATTAGCCGTCTGCGGATTGGAAATTCCGAACCCTGCATAAACAGGTGTGTCAGTCATTTCCTTCAGCCTCTGGACTCTTTCTCGTAAATAGTTCTGTTCGAGCTCAGCCTTCTCCCCTGTCACACCATTTACGGTAACGGCATATAAGAACCCCTCAGCCATGCTGCTTAAAGCCTGCAATCGTTCCAATGATGCCGTCAGCGGTACTAACCGGATCAAGACGATGCCCGTATCATTTAGCGGCTCCTTAAAGAGTGCTTCCTCCTCCAGCGGGACATCCGGTATTATACAGCCTGAAATCCTTGCATTCGCAGCCTCCCTTGCAAAGTGTTCCGGCCCCATTTGCATGATTGGATTGGCATAGGTCATGATAATGAGCGGAACTGAAAATTCATGCTTAGAGAGTTCTAATAAGACTCCTCTTAAGTTCACTCCTGCCTTGAGCGCACGCAGGCCAGCTTCCTGAATACTTGGACCATCAGCTACGGGGTCAGAGAAAGGTATCCCAATTTCAACTGCCGCTGCACCAATTCCTTCCAGATAACGAATCGTTTCAGACAGCTGTTCTAAGCCGCCGTCTCCTGCCATGATATATGGGATAAAACCTTTGTCTCCGTTATCTTTACGTTTTTGTAATTGGTCAGTCAGTTTATTGCTCATTCTCTTCCCCTCCCAGTTCTTTTATGACCGTATCCATATCTTTATCCCCCCGACCTGACAGGCAGACAATGACAGATTGCTCATGGCTCATCTGCGGGGCTCTTTTCATCACCTCAGCAATCGCATGAGAGCTCTCGAGTGCTGGAAGGATTCCTTCCTTGGAAGTGAGAAGCATGAACGCCTCCAATGCTTCATGATCTGTAATGGATGTATATTCTACCCTGCCGATATCCTTTAAGTAGCAATGCTCTGGTCCGACACCTGGATAGTCAAGTCCTGCAGAGATTGAATGGGCTTCTTGTATTTGACCACTATCATCCTGAAGTAAATACATATAGGCCCCATGAAGAATCCCCTTTTTTCCCTTCGTGATGGATGCTGCATGATAATCCGTATCCACACCCTTGCCAGCCGCCTCGACGCCAATCAACTCGACCGTCTTATCCGGCAAGAAATGATAAAACATCCCCATTGCATTGCTTCCACCACCAATACAGGCCACCACCGCATCAGGCAATGTCCCGGCAAGTCTAAGCATCTGCTCCCTTGCCTCTTTACTAATTACACTCTGGAAATCACGTACAATTAATGGGAAAGGATGCGGGCCAAGAACCGACCCCATTAAATAATGGGTATCCTCAATATGAACCACCCAATAACGCAAGGCTTCATTGACCGCGTCCTTCAATGTTTTACTTCCTGATGTAACCGGCACGACCGTTGCCCCAAGCAGCTCCATCCTGATAACGTTTTGCTTTTGCCTTGCAACATCCTTTTCCCCCATAAAAATGATTGGCTCAAGACCTAGTAAAGCACAGACAGAAGCTGTCGCTACCCCATGCTGGCCGGCACCTGTCTCTGCCACGACCTTTTTCTTGCCCATCTTCTTCGCCAGGAGTGCCTGGCCGAGTGTGTTATTGATTTTGTGTGCGCCCGTATGGTTTAAATCCTCTCTTTTCAAATAAATTCTTGCTCCTCCTAAATGCTCAGTTAAGTTCTTCGCATAATAGAGCGGTGTTTCCCGGCCAACATAATTCTTCAATAAGGATTGATATTCACTTAGAAAATCATCACTCACTCCAATTCTCTCATAGGCTTCCTCTAGCTCCATTAGGGCTGGCATCAAGGTCTCCGGGACAAATTTGCCCCCGTACTCGCCATATCTTCCGTTACTGTTCTTTTCTGCTTGCACTGGCATTACACCATCTCCTCCCTCTTTACTGCATCGATAAACGCCTTCATTAAGGCTGGGCTCTTCACTCCGCCTGTTTCTACCCCGCTTGAGACATCCACCATATGAGGATGAACGATTTGTATGGCATCCCTAACATTAGCTGGGTTTAAACCGCCTGCCAAAATTACCTTCTCGTCTCTATGGCCAATGCCGCGAACCTGCCTCCAGTCAAAGGCAATCCCCATACCGCCCCTTGCCTTCCCTCCACCTGTATCCAGAAGATAATAATCAGCCTTTCCATACTTTTGGAGGAAAACATTCTCTCCTGCAATGACCGGTATGGAACGAATGATGGGCAAACCGATGATTTCATAATCAGCGGTGTATTCGTCTCCATGTAATTGAATGGCATCGAGTCCGCAGAACCCGGCAATCTCATTCACCATGAGCGGATGCTCATTGACGAAAACGCCCACCTTCAGGCACTCGTTTGGAACATTCTCCGTTATGGTCCGAACATCCGCCGGTGTGACGCGCCTTTTACTGTCGGCGAATACAAACCCCAATGCATCAGCTCCCAGTCTGACAGCAGTTTGAGCATCTTCACCTGTTTGAATGCCGCAAATCTTCACGTTCATCATAAGGGCCTTCTTTCAATTTGGCCGATCTCGGCCAGAAACTCTTCTGGGCGGGGATGTTTCATGCAAGCTTCTCCGATTAAGACGGCATCCACACCTGCTGCGGCAACCCGCTCACAATCCTCCCTGCTCTTAATGCCGCTCTCACTGACAACAATTATTGATGGGTCTGTAATCAAGCGCATGAGCGATTCCGTTGTGGAGAGATTAGTTGAAAACTCATGCAGATTCCGGTTATTGATTCCAATTAAATCAGGCTTCAAGGTCATGGCTGCCTCTAAATCCTTTTCATCATGAACCTCTAACAAGACCTCTAGACCGAGCCTGCGGGCGTGATTATATAAAATAACAAGCTTATCCTGATCAAGTATTCGGACAATAAGGAGAATGATTCCTGCTCCTGCCTGATAAGCCTGATTGATCTGCCTTTCCTCAATAATGAAGTCCTTGCATAGGACTGGCAGATTCACTTCCTTTGCCACCTTTTGCAAATCACTCATATGCCCATTGAAATAAAGTTCATCTGTAAGAACAGAGATGCCGTCCGCTCCGCCCTGAGCATATTTATTCGCCATAAAAACCGGCTCAACTGAGTGATTGATTGCTCCAAGGGAGGGAGAGGAACGTTTGAATTCTGCCAGGATTCCAAGAGTATGCTTATTGCGGACCCGTTCTGTGAAGCTGTTCATCGGCCGCTCCCTTCTCTGGGACAATCCTAATGTCTCTAGCTGCCCATCAGCCAAGTATTCCTTTTTGCTTTCGACGATTTTCGTTAAATAATCTGACATTCGTCTTCCTCCATTCTTGTGCCATACTGCTTTAATGCCTCGTATTTCCGCAGCGTTTCTCCTGAATCAATCAACTTCCCTGCCACATGAATTCCTTCGGCAAATGATGCCGCCTTCTCTGCCACATAAAGACCAATGGCGGCATTCAGGAGGACTGCATCCCTGTAAGCACTCCGCTCTCCCTTCAGCAAATGGATGAGAATTTCTGCATTCTCTTTAGGACCACCGCCTTTAAGAGTTTCATTCGCAATCACAGGCAAGCCAACTTGCTCAGGATGAAGATGAATTCGGCGCATACTCCCTCTATCAATCAAGACAATCACATTATCTCCGCTGAGAGATGCTTCATCCATCCCTCCAGCCCCGTGAATAACAGCTGCCCTCTTCCTTCCGGCTTTCACTAAAGTCCGCCCATATACCTCAAGCAAACTTTCGTCATAAATACCGACCACCTGATAGTCAAGCGGGACCGGATTCGTCAATGGTCCAATGACATTAAAAACAGTTGGGATCTTCAACTGCTTTCTAACAGCAGCAACATTCTTTAATCCTGGGTGAATATGCCCGGCATTCAGAAATACGAGATTGTGCTCCTCCAATTGTCTTCTTGCCTCGGCCTCATCATTCAATGTATTGATCCCAAGTGACTGCAGCACATCCATACTTCCTGATCTGCTAGTCATATTCCGGTTTCCGTTTTTAGCCATCTTGATGCCTGCACTTGCAAGGAGAAAGGCTGCTGCAGTGCTGATATTAAAGCTATTGCTATGGTCGCCTCCAGTCCCGCAATTGTCCATTGCCCCATGAATATCGGCCAGCTTATGGCTCGATGCTTTGCGGATAGTCTCAGATATGACATATAAATCCTCTTCATCTGCTTGATGGCTTGGATGATTCATTCCCATAAGAAAGGCAGCGATTTCCGCCTCTGAGCACGCAGATGTCATGAGCGCCTTGACCGCCTCCTCCAGCGTTTCTCCCCGAACCCTTTCTCCTCTGCTCAACACCTGTAGATATTCATGCATATATAACCCTCTCCTTTTGATTTAATGAAAGAAAATTCATTAATAGCTTTTTGCCAATCGGTGTACCAATTGATTCAGGATGAAATTGCACCCCATAAAGCGGATACTCTTTATGCTGGATTCCCATGATTTCCTGATCATCCTCTGAAACAGCTGTTTGTTCAAAGCATTC
>NZ_JBJEFJ010000014.1:0-7340 GCF_051873915.1 Pradoshia sp. | reverse complement strand
AGGGCATTATTCCTTCTCACCACTACTTCTTCTCCCAGTTCGAGACAAAGCTGATACAGGTTATACGTAAACGAATCAACATTATCGATCAGTAAAATCATTTAAGGCAACCTCCTTTAAACCTGCTTTATGAAGCGTTTCATACCATTCATTTTCTGGAATGGAATCATGAACGATTCCCGCCCCAGATTGGCGATGGATTCTTCCATCCTTTACGACCGCCATCCGAATAGCGAGAGCCAAATCCATCCTGCCTTCAAAGGAAATAAATCCGACACCGCCGCCATATGCCCCTCTTTTCTCCTGCTCATGCGCCGAGATTAGCTCCATTGCCTTAATCTTCGGAGCACCTGAGACCGTTCCCGCAGGCAGACAGGCTTTCACAGCATCTAACGGGTGAATTGTATCTGCCATCGTACCCGTAATCTCTGAAACTAAGTGAATGACATTCTTATATTTCTCAATCTGCATGAAACGGTGAAGCCTAATGCTCTCTTTTCGGCAAATCCTGCCAAGGTCATTTCTAGCCAAATCAACAAGCATCAAATGCTCCGCCTTTTCCTTTTCATCGGAGAGCAGCTCCTCAATCAGCTGCTCATCCTCTCTATGTGTACTTCCTCTCCTCCGCGTCCCCGCAATTGGATTGGAATGAATAATCCCTTGATCAACGGCAAGCAGCCGTTCAGGTGAACAGCCAAAAACCTCGCAATCCTCGAAAGGAAGATAAAAGCTGAAGGAGGTTGACTGCTGTTCTTTCATCTCCCTAAAGCAGGCCAGGCTTGAACCATGAAAAACTCCCGTCCACCTTTGGGATAGCACAGCTTGAAAGATGTCGCCTTCCCTGATGTGATTTTTAATCGATTCGACCGCTTTCATAAAGGAGGCTTTCGTTGAGTTGCTGGTTAATGAACCAATCGAATAAGCGGCTTTCTCTTTCCCTCGCTCTCCAGTACAAGCTTGATCAAGCACACTTGCCATCTGTTCCTCCGCTTCCTCCGGTGAAATAGAGCTGCCGTACTGAATATGAATCTGCTGACACTCTTCTTCGTCTTTACCGCTGAACACGATATAATCTGAATGAAATAGCAGATGCAGATCATTCATACCCAGCGGGTCATCAGCCGGTATCTCTAAGTCCTCAAATTGAAAGGAGTAGGAATATCCGAAGTAGCCAATCGCCCCTCCTGCAAATGGAAGGGAGGATACTTCCTCACCTTGACTCGTCAGCCAGCTCTTCATATAGTCTTGGGCATCCTCCGAAATGATTTCCGTCGCCCCCTTAGACTTAACGGTTAAAATACCATCCCTTTGGACCACTTCAGCGTGCACATTAAAGGCAAGAATCCGCAGCCTTCCATGTTCAAGCGTCGGAAACTCTAATATGGCAACGTCCTTCATCCTTTCAAGCGCATAGGCTTTCTGTCTTTCTTCTCCTGAAATCATTCGTTTAAATACTTGCCGCTCCCTCATTCTTAATCTCCTCCAAATAAAAAATCCTCCATAAGCATAGAAACATGCTTATGGAGGACGTATGATCGTGGTGCCACCCCCGTTAGGACTCTATTCAGGTACGGAAAAATAGTTCGATACCCTATCCTTTTAACGGCGGAAACCCGGATTTCCCTACTGACGGTTCAAGAAATCACTCGAAAGCCCATTCACGGAAAGCCAGCATGCCGGTTCTCACCATTCCCGGCTCTCTGATATGCATCACTTACCGCTACTCCTCTTTCTTAACGTGTTAATCTTATTTAATTGTATACAAAAAGGGTCTTCCATCCTTATCAGATAAGGACGGAAGACCCGCGGTGCCACCTTAATTGATTGTCAAAAAGAACAATCCACTTTGAGACAGCTAGCTTCAACTGTCTGGCATTATATAACGGCTGCCACCACCGTTCAGGGCATACTAATCCACTAAATAAATGTTCTGCCTGAAAGCTCAGAAGTCCATTCACCAAAGAATTCGTACCGGTTCCCACCAGCCACCGGCTCTCTAAAACTCCTTCAAGGGCTACTCCTCTTCTTCAACGCCAATAATCTTATTCAACATATATAACGTTGGAATATATCCAATATCATCCATTGGTTTGATTTATCATAATTTAATTATTCTGAATTGTCAACCGATATTTTCAAAAATAATCCATCTAATCTTTTTAAATACTCATAATGAATTGACAAAACAGAGGACTCTCTCTTTATTCTGAAATGGTACGTATAAAAGGTCTTAAGTTTCCAATAGAATGAATTGGTCATCTTTCATTCTATGAATCACACAATTATTAACAACCTCGAACTCGCATAATCTTTCTTCTATGGTTTTACCTGTGCTGTCTTTAAAAATGTCCTCTCTATCGTAGTGAGGAAACACCATGAGTTCTACCAGGTTTAAACCGGTTAAATCTTCAAGGTTTACGTTATTCATTTCTGGCGTGAAAAATTGTACAATATGAATATTTGGTCCTAAAACGATAGCACCAGCACTGACACCAACAAATATTATATTTTGTTGGGATAAACGCCTAAAGATTTCTTCGGAACCGCTTCTTTTAATATGGAGTAATAAATGAAATGGATTTCCACCATTTATATAGATTACATCACAATTTAAAAGGACCTTTGGATCATCGTACTCTAAATCAAGAAAATTAATGAAGTTAAACCCCATATCTCTGAAATCATTGTATGCTTTTTGAACATATTTATTTTGTTCTTTTATCGGTGAGGCAGTTGTAATGATTGAAACCCTTAATTCACTTATTTTCCCACCAACTTCTTTTAGGAAAGTTGCTTTCATCTCATCAGTATGAAAACCATTAGAAGTTAAGAATAATTTCCCAACAATGATTACCTCCCCTCTATCCAATTAGTTGTCAGCCATTTTAACATGTTATCTAGGTAACGAAAACAGTAAAAAAAGAACAGCCATCAAAATGGCTGTTCTCTCCTTCATATAATCAACCTTCAAGCAATAAGCTTTCAGGATCTTCTACTAATTTCTTGATATTGGCTAAGAAGCTAACCGCTTCTGCTCCATCAACGATTCGGTGGTCATAGGAAAGGGCAATGTACATCATTGGACGATTTTCAATAGTTGTCTCGTCAATCGCAATTGGACGTAGCTTGATGCCATGCATTCCTAGAATACCGACCTGTGTACCATTTAAGATTGGTGTAGACATAAGGGATCCGAATACACCGCCGTTTGTGATGGTGAATGTGCCGCCTTGCAAATCTTGAAGGGCCAATTTATTATCGCGGGCCTTCTTCGCAAGGGTACCGATTTCTTTTTCGATTTCAGCGAAATTCATACGGTCTGCATCTCTTACGACTGGTACAACCAATCCTTCTGGCGCAGATACCGCTACACCGATATCATAATATTTCTTGATAAGCAGCTCATCCCCTTGGATTTCCGCATTTAGCATCGGGAATTTCTTCAATGAGCCGACAACTGCTTTTGTAAAGAACGACATGAATCCAAGCTTCACATCATTTTCTTTCAAGAAGGCATCCTTCCGTTTATTACGCAGGTTCATGATATTCGTCATGTCCACTTCATTGAAGGTAGTCAGCATCGCTGTATTGTGTTGAACCTCAACCAAGCGTTTAGCGATTGTTTGACGTCTTCTAGACATTTTCACGCGCTCTTCCGGTTTTCCGGATGGAGCCGGTTTTGCCTCTGGTGCTTTTTTCGGTTCTGGTTTTGCGGCCTTCGGAGCTTGCGCTTTATTTGGATCAAAGGATTCCACATCTTGCTTGCGCACACGTCCAAGCGGATCAACCGTTGGTACTTCAGATAGATCAATGCCTTTTTCACGCGCTAGTTTTCGGGCAGAAGGAGAAGCGACAGGCTGCTGGCCTTTTTTCACTTCCTGCTCAGGTGCTGGTTTACTTTGCTGTTCTTCTTGAGGTGCTTCTGCTTGTTTTGGTTCTTCCTTCTTCGGTGCAGGGGCACTTCCGCCGCCCTCTCCGTCTACAATGGCAATGGCTTCACCTACTAATACAGTGTCACCTTCCTCTTTTAATTGTTCCTTTAACACACCTGCATACTCAGAGATGATTTCCACATTTACTTTATCTGTTTCGAGTTCAACAATATAATCCCCTTTTTCAACTGTGTCACCCGGTTGTTTAAGCCACTGGGCTATTGTTCCCTCTGTAATTGATTCTGCCAATTCTGGTACGATAACTTCTGCCATTTTCTTTTTCCTCCTCTATTCGCGTGTAAGTGCACTTGTGATGATACGATTTTGAGCTTTTTTATGAATCGTTGGATCTCCCTCTGCTGGAGATGAACGTCTTCTTCTTCCGATATAATCCACTGTTACCCCTTCAGGTGCTGCCGCAATTAAACGCGGTTCAACAAATGTCCATGCACCCATATTCTTCGGTTCCTCTTGTACCCACATGATTTCTTTCAAATTAGGGTAGGAATCGAACAACTCTTTCACACCCGCAAATGGGAATGGATAAATCTCTTCGATTCTGACAATATGGAGCCAGTCCATATCTTCTTTTCCTTCGACTGCCTGTGCAAGATCAATCGCCATCTTACCAGTTGCACATAGGATTCTCTCAACAGCTTTTTTGTTTTTGCCGAGGCCGGGCTGCTCGATAAAGGATTTGAATTCTCCTTCACTGAACTCCTGCGGCTCACTCGCCACAACTTGATTTCTAAGTAAGCTCTTAGGTGTCATTAAGACGAGTGGACGAACCTCTTCCTTGCCTAGAATAGAAGCTTGTCTTCTTAAAATATGGAAATATTGAGCCGCACTGCTCAAATTCGCTACAGTCCAGTTATTTTCTGCCGCTAGAGACAGGAAACGTTCCAAACGAGCACTGGAGTGTTCTGGTCCTTGTCCCTCATATCCATGCGGAAGTAGCATGACAAGACCGGACTTTTGTCCCCATTTCGCCCTGCCGGCTGCGATGAACTGGTCAAAGAATACTTGAGCCGTATTGGCAAAGTCTCCATATTGTGCTTCCCAGAGAACAAGCGTGTCTTGAGAATACACATTGTAGCCGTATTCAAAGCCAATAACCGCTGCCTCAGATAATGGACTGTTATGGATCGCAAAGGATGCTTTCGCTCCTTCAAGCGTATGAAGAGGCGAGAATGTTTCACCTGTTTCAGAGTCATGCAGCACCAGGTTTCTATGGGCGAATGTTCCACGCTCTGAATCCTGTCCAGTCAGCCTGATTGGCGTACCATCCTTGATAATAGAAGCAAACGCAAGCGCCTCTGCCAATGCCCAATCCACTTTATTGCCCTCGTTTAAGGCATCGCTTCTTCTCATCAAAATTTTATCGAGCTTTTTGAAGACAGTGAAATTGTCTGGACGTTTAAGCAAATCTTGATTAATCTTTTGCAATTCACCCAGCTCTACCTTCGTCTCAACCTTTGGAATACCGGATTCAATAATCTTCGGTACATCTGCATCCTCTAGATTTGCATCCTGCTTCTCGCCGACTTGATTATAATAATCCTTCAGCATAGCCGCATGCTCATCCGCAAGGCGCTGCGCCTCTTCCTTCGTGATGACACCTTCTTCAACTAACCGCTCTGCATATACCTCCCGAGGAGTTGGGTGGGCATGCACAAGCTTGTACATTTCTGGATTGGTTGTCATCGGCTCATCCATTTCGTTATGGCCAAATCGTCTGTAGCCGATTAAATCAATTAGGAAGTCCTTTTTGAATTTCTCTCTATACTCATACGCCACAAGAGCTGCTGCAAGGACCGCCTCCGGATCATCGGCATTGACATGAATGATTGGAATTTCGAATCCTTTTGCAAGGTCTGATGAATACCTGGTTGAACGGGAATCTCTGCTCTCTGTCGTGAAGCCAATCATATTGTTCGCAATGATATGAATCGTTCCGCCTGTTTGATAGCCATTCAGCTGACTTAAGTTAAGCGCCTCTGCCACAACACCCTGACCTGGGAATGCCGCATCCCCGTGAATAATGATTGCCATGCTCGCATTAGGATCATGAACCGGATAGCCGCTCTTCGCACGGTCATCCTGAGCTGCTCTTGTGAAACCATTGACAATCGGATTCACGAACTCGAGATGACTAGGGTTGTTTGCAAGGGAAATAACCGCTTCTCTTGTATTCTCTTCCTTAATTTTCCTATCAGCACCAAGATGGTATTTCACATCACCTGTCCAGCCAAAGGTAACCCCAATGGAACCTTCGGAAGGAACAAGCTCTTTATTTGGTGCATGCTGAAACTCAGAGAAAATGTTTTTGTACGGTTTACCCAACACATGGGCAAGCACATTCAATCTTCCTCTGTGAGCCATTCCGATATTAATAGACTTCGTTCCGCCTCGAACCGATTTAGACACGATTTCATCTAAAAGAGGCACAAGGGAATCAACACCCTCTATAGAGAAACGCTTCTGGCCGACAAACGTCTTATGAAGGAACTTCTCAAATCCATCTACTTCTGTCAAACGTTTCAGAATTCTCTTCTTCTTCTGATCCGGAAGCTTAAACCCTGAAGCCGTACTTTCTACCATCTGCGTAAGCCATTTCTTTTCATCGAGGTCATGCACATGATCCAATTCAAATGCAATCGTCCTCGTATAAAGCATTTTCAAATATTCAATAGCTTCATAGCCATTAGTCAATTTTTTTGGAATAAATTCGCTGATTATCGACGCTGGCATCGCTTTCAAATCTTCGGTCGTTAAACCGTACTGTTTCAAGTCAAGATCGATGCCGTTTCGTTCCTTTTGATATAAAGGATAAATGTTCGCGGCCAAATGACCATTCGTGCGAATATCCTCTGCCAGCTTTACCGCTTGTGCAACCTTATAAAGAAAATCAGAAGCACCAAACCCCTTCGCAGTAAACGCTTGATTGCTGCTCTCCCTTACTTGACCAGCTTCCTCAACGACCGGAGGCCCCCACTGCTCAAATAAACTCGCTAATTCCGGATCCACCGAAGCCGGATCCGTTTCGAAAACTTCGTACATTTCCTGAACATATCCCAAGTTAGGACCTTGGAAATCGAGCCAAGGGTTTGTCGTATCAGGTGTATTAGGTTTCATCGAGAAATCCCCCTGTTATCCTTTGTTTTGCTTTAAACTTTCGACCAAAATACTATATTATAATAATCTTTATCCAAAAGTCGGAAGGATAAAACATTTCCGACATTATTCTACCATGATTTGGCTCTAAGACTCAAAGGTTTGAACTTAAAATTGAAAAAATTATGAACTTTATTGATTAAAAGAATGATATTGAAGTAATAATGAATAGCAATTCAGTTTTATAGGGGCGGAAAGGTAGGTTTTATGAGTGAGAGTGGACTGGTGGATTGA
>NZ_JBJEFJ010000013.1:13802-21014 GCF_051873915.1 Pradoshia sp. | reverse complement strand
AGGGTTATTTTTTTTCGAAAATTAGGATTGAATTATTTGCTAAAAGGGGAAATAAATTATACATTATCTATATATTACTTATATAAAAACATTAAAAGGGATGTGGACATATGTTTCTGGCTTGGAATGAAATGAAAAACAACAAGCTCAGATTTGCTCTAATTATCGGTGTACTAACACTTGTCTCGTACTTGGTCTTCTTCTTATCCGGCCTTGCTAATGGACTCGAGAATCTAAACAAGGAGGCCGTTGACAAATGGGAGGCAGAAGGGGTCATTCTGACAGATGAATCAGATATTAACCTCCCGCAATCCAGCTTTAAGCAGGATGAATATGACGGAAATGGCGCTTCTGAGACAGCTGTCTTAGGACAATTCAACTCCATCGCTACTTCAGGTGACAATAAGGCGAACGTGGCCATATTCGGCATTAAGGAAGATGAATTCATTATGCCTGATGTTATAGAAGGAGAAAGCTTCAACAAAACCGGCGAAGTCATCGCAGATGATTCTCTAAAGGACGAAGGATTTGAGGTCGGAGATGAACTTGAGCTCTCTTCCATTGATGAAACGTTAACGATTGTTGGGTTTACAGAGGATGCAAAATTCAATGCAGCACCCGTTCTCTACGGAACGATGGAGACATATCAGAAGGTTCGTTACGGAGAAGCAGCTGAAGCTAGCGAGGACTTGATCAATGCTTATGTAGTCCGTGCAGATAATCTTGATGAGATTACGGTTGATGATTCCTTGCAGCTTATATCAACACAATCATTCATTGAAAATATGCCTGGATACACGGAACAGAACTTAACACTCACCTTAATGATTTACTTTCTGTTCATCGTTTCAGCGGTTATTCTTGCTATCTTCCTTTATGTTTTAACGATTCAGAAGATTAGTATTTTCGGCGTCATGAAGGCACAGGGTATATCCAATCGGTATTTATCCAACTCTGTCATCGCGCAAACCTTCCTGCTTGCCCTATTCGGGGTTATTATCGGTTTCGGCTTAACCATTCTAACTGGTTTCTTCCTGCCAGCCGCTGTACCGGTAGCCTTTAATTATATGGATATGGCTCTTTATGCGGCTATCTTGATTGTCGTATCTGTCCTTGGAGCCCTATTCTCTGTGCAAACCATCGTTAAAATCGACCCATTGAAAGCAATAGGAGGTTAATGAGAATGGCATTACTAGAATTAAAGGATGTAAACAAGGTATTCAAATCAGGCAAATCTGAAATTGAGGCATTGAAGCCGACAAACTTTAAAGCTGAGGCCGGCGAGCTAATTGCCGTAATCGGCCCTTCCGGTTCAGGCAAAAGCACCTTTCTCACTATTGCCGGAGGACTTCAAACTCCAAGCAACGGCGATGTGCTTATAAACGGTCATAACTTAATCGATTTAAAAGAGAAGAAACGCGCCTCCATTCGACTGAAAGAGATTGGCTTTGTCCTTCAATCATCTAACCTTGTTCCTTTCCTGACCGTTCAACAGCAAATGAAGCTGTTAGATAAGGTCAAAAAGGATAATCTTAGAGAGAATCAGCTGGAGCAAATGTATGAATCTCTCGGCATTGGCGAGCTATTAAATAGCTTCCCATCAGACTTATCTGGAGGTCAGCGCCAGCGTGTTGCCATTGCGAAGGCACTCTATACAGACCCAAGCATTATTCTCGCTGATGAACCGACCGCCTCTCTCGATTCTGATCGTGCGTTTGAGGTAATGGATATGCTGAAGGATGCGACAAAGAAAAATAAAAAAACAACGATTGTCGTCACACATGATACCCGCCTGATTGACTACTGTGATAAGGTTTACAAGATTACAGACGGCCAGCTTAAGCTTGAAGCATAAGCTTTCATATAACAAGGGCACCTGCGATTTGCAGGTGCCCTTTGCTCATATCATATTCTCTTACTCTTTCTAATTCCAAAATTCTAATCCAATGCCGAGCAAGGCTCCAGCAACAACTACGCTCCAAGGAGGCAGCTTCCAATAGGCCAGCATGCTAAATAGAACAGCAGCTGCAGCAAAGTCCGCCGCATCTTTGATCGTGCTCGTCCAGATTGGCTGATAAAAGGCCGCAATCAAGATACCAACCACGGCAGCATTCACTCCCATAAATGCTCCCTTCATAGCTGGATTCTGCCGAATAACCGCCCAAAAAGGAAGAGTCCCTACAATCAGCAGGAAAGCCGGTAAAAATATGGCTGCTGTGGCCAGAAGCCCGCCTGCCCAGCCATTCATGACCGCTCCCAAATAAGCGGCAAAGGTGAATAAAGGTCCAGGTACAGCCTGAGCCGCTCCATACCCTGCCAAGAAAGACTCCTCACTGACCCAGCCAGATGGGACGACCTCTTGTTCAAGCAGCGGCAGGACGACATGCCCTCCGCCGAAAACAAGCGCTCCCGAACGATAAAAACTATCAAACACAGCAAGCCATTTAATAGAGAACGCCTCACTAAGCACAGGAAGCAGGAGGAGCAAGCCAAAGAATAGGATTAAACACGCTGCAGCAACCTTTCGAGATAAAGGAATTTCAAATGGAGCCTCATCCTCTTCTTTCTCCTGCTTAAACAGCATATATCCAGCTAATGCACCTAACGCAATGACAGCCACCTGTGTAAACGTCATCTCCCAAACCAGTGTGATGATTAAGGCAATGAGCGCGATTGCTTTCCTTTTCAAATCAGGTGTAAGCTTCTCCGCCATCCCTAAAATTGCATGGGCGACAACAGCTACAGCGACTAGCTTCAAGCCATGTATCCAGCCTGCTTCGCCGATATCCATCCCTTCCAGCAATAGGGCAAACAGAATCAGTGCAATGACAGAGGGGAGTGTAAATCCAATGAAAGAGGTTATCCCCCCTAATAAACCTCCTCTGACAATACCTATTCCAATGCCAACCTGACTGCTTGCAGGCCCAGGGAGAAATTGACATAATGCAACAAGCTCCGCATATCCCTTCTCATCAAGCCATTTACGCCTTTTCACATATTCCTCATGGAAATAGCCAAGATGGGCAATCGGCCCGCCAAATGAGGTGAAACCAAGCCTTGTTGAAACAATAAGAATCTCTAGTAATGCTTTTACGGAAATCCGTTTCCGTTCTGTCCGCATGCATCCCTTCCTCCTTCAATTTAGTACACGATTTTACTTGTTTAATAGGGTGTTAAAAAAATGTAGAATTTGCTGTGTGGTCTTAAGAGGAGTGTATGATCTGTCTACGGTGCCATCATACCATTATTCCCTCCGACAAAAAACGACCATGCTCAAGCCGAATCTCTGAGCATGGCCGCCGCCATTACATTTTTACAATGAGTTTCCTATGAACATGACGTTCCTTAAGCCTTCTCAAGCCTGCCGGAAGCTGTTCACACAGCAGAACCTCTTTGACCAACGTGTCCAGCTTTTGAGCTGCCCGATTCAATCATCTTATAATCCACTGGATTAAGGCCTGCTGCGGCAACCTTTACTAGTAATTCCCCTTTCCCTGGTGTGATATCTTCCACATCTCCATAGACTAGATAATCTATGCTTCCAGGCTTATCTATGTACCAAGCTTTTATTTAGTCCGCTCCCCTGTATTCTCATTGCTTTCTATCTATTATTTTTCCTTTTTAATTCGACGAAAACCGCTGCCATATCGGAATCACCTTCTCCGCTGTCACGCGCGGACATATAGGTATCCTTTGCTGCTTCAGCAAGCGGCAAGCTAACATCTAAGCGATGTGCCTGCTCATTAATCAGTCCTAAGTCCTTCGCCATTAATTTCAGCATAAAGGCGGCAGGGAATTCTTCCTTCTCATACATCTCTCTCTTGCCGGCAAATAAAGGTGTGGCCATAGCTGATTGAGAAATCATCTCCAGCACTTTTCCTCTCTCAAGACCTGCCTTCTCAGCTAATAATAAAGTCTCTCCAACCCCTTGACCGACAATCGCAAGCAAGAGATTGATTGAAAGCTTCGCGGCACTGCCCTTTCCATTCTTACCAAAATAAATAGTCTCTTTGCCCAGTACATCAAAGTACGGCTGGCATGCTTCTTTTGCCGACTCTGCTCCTCCGACAAGAATGACCAATTGACCCTCCTTAGCTGGACCGACGGAACCAGAGACTGGTGCATCCAGGTAAATGCCTCCCCTCTCAGTAACAAGCTGAGCAAATGAACGAGAATCCTCAGGGGAGATTGTACTCATATCAACAATCACCTTTCCAGGCAATAACCCTGCAAGAACTCCATCCTCCTTCGTCAGCACGTCCTTCACCGCGCTTGCGTCAGAGAGCATAATAAAGCTCACATCACATCGTTCGACCAATTCCTTTGCCGATGATTCTCTAATTGCTCCTTCTTTAACTAAAGAAGCCGTTTTCTCCACCGTTCGATTATAAACATGTATGCTATATCCTGCTTTAAGTAGATTCATAGCCATCAATTCACCCATTTGGCCAGTTCCTATCCATCCTATTGTTTGCAAGTAAACCACTCCCGTCTGTTCTGTCTGGATTCCTCTTTACTATATCATTACTGAGTACCTTGAAATCAAGATATATAAACATAATAATCACAGCTCCTCTTCTTCATTTGGAAACAATACGCATATTTCCTCGATTTCGGTAAAGAATGACATCATACGAAAAATGCCCATTCATGTAAAAAGGAGTTGCCACTATGCATCAATCTTTTCTTTTCCGTCTGAGACTCTCCTCGAATTCCTTGATTATGGGTATGCTCCTCGCCTTCGTCGGAGGATATTTAGATGCATACACCTATATCACGAGAGACGGTGTCTTCGCCACAGCCCAAACAGGAAACACCGTTCTTTTTGCCGTGAGGGCGGCAAGCCAGGAATACAGCGGTGCCATCCAGAATGTCCCGCCATTCCTTGCCTTTGTTGCCGGTGTACTTGTAGCAGAGCTTATTAAGGATAAGCTCAAGCCTCGTCACAGAGCTGTGCTTACTCTCGAATTCCTTATCTTATTCATTGTCGGTTTCCTCCCGGCAAGCATACCGAATATGATCATCACCATGGCCATTGCCTTCGTTTCTTCTCTTCAGATTGCCACATTCAATAAACTTGGCGATTGGAGCTATAACTCCACCATCACAACCGGAAATCTGCGAACAGCCGCCCAAGCATCCTATGGGGCATTCGTCAGTCATGATGAGGAATCAATGCGGAAATTCAAAGGCTTTACCGCTATTATTCTGTCCTTTATCAGCGGCACCTTAGTTGGAACATTCTTCAGTGACATCCTTGGGTATACAGCCATCTGGATTGCCGCAGGCATCATTCTGATTACAGTGATTTTGTATCATAGAAGAAAGGAAGCCGGCAGAGCGGCCCTTGCATAGAAAAGAGGAGAAAGCAGCTTTTGCTTCTCCTCTTTCTATCCTTTAAGAATGGTTAGGCTTTTAGAAAATCTGGATCCATAAAGCTTGGGTTAGGATACTTATAGAACCCTTCACCCGTCGCTGTTCCAAGCTTACCTTTATCAATATATTCTTCCTTCAGCATCGCAGCAAGCTTTTTATGCTCCTCGCTGCCGGTTACTGCCGCTTTTTGAGCCACGATATTATAGGCGGTCGTAATACCGACTACATCCAGAATGGCAAAAGGTCCTTTTGGTGCTCCAGTCGCAATCATCCATGTCTTATCGATTGTCTCCACATCAGATATCCCTCTTGCCAAAAGCATTTGTGCGGCATCAAGCAACGGCACTAGCAAGGAGTTCAAGATATAGCCTGGCTGCTCCTTATGCAGCGGAAGAGCGACCATGCCAATTGCTTGGGCAAATTCCATTACATCCTCAAACACACCCATCTCTGTACCTGGATGCTTCATAACCTCTGCCGTATTATTCTTCCAGATTTCATTTGCGAAATGAAGAGCCAGGAATTTCTCTGGACGTCCAGTTGCCTCAGCAAATTGACTTGGCAGCATGGTTGATGAATTGGTCGCAAAGATTGTCTTCTCAGGAGCTGCCTCCCCTAATTTTTGATAAAATTCTGTTTTAATTTGTGCAAGCTCCGGAATGGCTTCAATCACTAAGTCCGCATTGGCAACCGACTCTTTCAAATCAGCTGAATAGGCAATGCGTCCGTAAGCTGCGTCCACTTCCTCCTGAGCCGCTCCTAAATCATCCTGATAGCGGGATTTTAGTTTAGTCAGGCGTTCCTTCGCTTCGTTTAAGGCATTGTCATTAATATCGTAAACGGTTACATTAAATCCTTTGAAAGCTGTCTGATAAGCAATTTGACTTCCTAATACGCCGCTTCCTGCAATCGTAATGTTTTGATAGTTCATCATTTATTCTCATCCCTTTGGTCGATTATGAATCTTTATTATTGTAGTATTTGACCGCCTGCACAGTTAATGATTGAACCTGTGAGTAATTTCCCATTCTTCATAGCGAAAATCACGGCCTCTGCTACTTCTTCAGCTGTTGCCGCAATATTCGGAGGTGTAGTAGCCTGAATCGCTGCCCCGATTTCCTGATTCATCGTAACGCTGGCATTCTTCGAAATCGTCGTTTTCATATTATTTGGGGCAACCCCTACAGCATAGATGCCCACTCCCTGATAATCCTGCCCAATAGATTTGGTCAACCCAGCTAGAGCATGCTTAGAAGCTGAATAAACGCCATTGTAGGCCGTTGGTTTAAAGGAATTGGAGGAAACAGTATTCACGATAGTACCTCCCCCATTTTCGAGCATTACAGGAATCACATATTTTATGCCTAAGAAAGCTCCCTTTACATTGATGTTCATGATACGGTCATACTCTTCTGCGCCGTATTCATGTAATAAACGGAAAGGAACCATGATTCCCGCATTATTTAAAAACACATCAATTGTTCCAAATGCCGTTTTTGCTTCTTCCACATACTTCTTCACATCATCTTCATTTGATACATCCGCACGAACAAAGATTGCTTCAGCTCCTAAATCCTTCGCATCCTTTGTCGTTTGTGTTCCTGCATCCTCATTGAAATCCACTAACACTAAACGATAGCCTTCCTTGGCCAATTTTAATGCAGTTGCTCTTCCCAAACCTGTTGCTGCACCCGTAATGACAACTACTTGATTCATATAAAGCATCTCCCTTCGATATCTTCATCAAAATATGTCTATCACTTTTCCCTACATATCTATTATACACCTGCACAGGTATATTCTACTAATATAGTAACCTGTCCTGAAATGACTATA
>NZ_JBJEFJ010000013.1:0-13702 GCF_051873915.1 Pradoshia sp. | reverse complement strand
TACACCTGCACAGGTATATTCTACTAATATAGTAACCTGTCCTGAAATGACTATAAACATATCATCAATACTAGAAATTTGCTCATCTAATTTAATATTCGCCAATAAAGGATGTTTTTCTGCATGATTCCCATCAAAAAGGGAGGCAATAACGACGTTTATAACGTAATTCTCTACATAAAAAAGCCCCGGCAAAGCCGGGACCACATAAAACCTCTTATCGAATACCTTTCATCTTCCGTTGAATCATCGGAGAGATGACAAACATCAGGAATGCACACAATATGGCGAAACCGCCGATTGTGCCAAAGTAAAGCATTTCCGTTTCTGCCGTATACAATTTGACGATCTGCGAGTTCAAGGCCTGTGCTACCGCATTAGATAAGAACCAAAGACTCATCGTTTGGGCGGAAAAGGCAGCCGGTGCGAGCTTTGTTGTTGCAGACAATCCAACCGGTGACAGGCAAAGCTCCCCTAATGTAACGACCAAATAGCTTAAAATCAGCCAATAAGGACTTACAAGTGAATCCGTTCCGCTTAAGTATCCTGGAATCAGCATCACGATAAAGGAGAATCCCGCTAACAATAACCCAACCGCAAATTTCTGCGGTGTGGATGGCTGCCTGCTGCCAAGCCTTAACCACAGCCATGCGGCAACTGGTGCGAAAATGATGACGAACATGGCCGGCATCGCTTGCAGGACACCTGGTGGAATTTTCTGTCCAAGCAAGGTTAAATTCGTTCTCTCTAAAGCATAAATATTTAGAAGGTTAGCCCCTTGTTCGTAAATCGCCCAGAATAGAACGGAAGACAGGAATAATGGAATATACGCAAGCAACCGAGAGCGTTCATCCCCAGTCGTTTTCGGGCTTCTGTACATCGTGATAAAATAAACTACCGGTATAATCACGGCTGTAATGGTCACGAGTAAAATAAATCGGTCAATCGTCAGCCAATTAACAGCCGCCAACGCATAAAGAACAACCCCAGCTATTATCACGCCAGCAATGATAGAAATCGCATATTTCTTCTTCTCATCCCCTGCAAGCGGGTTTGGAACCTCATCCCCAAGATGACCGAGATTTTTTTTCTTTGTAATGACATAGACGATAAGCCCGACAAACATCCCTACAGCCGCTGCAGAGAATCCAGCATGGAAACTACCAAACTCATATCGTAATTTCTCGACCAC
Organism: Pradoshia sp.; assembly: GCF_051873915.1. Classification (NCBI taxonomy): domain Bacteria; kingdom Bacillati; phylum Bacillota; class Bacilli; order Caryophanales; family Bacillaceae; genus Pradoshia; species Pradoshia sp. Next base: position 12,510 of record NZ_JBJEFJ010000013.1, on the reverse strand, counting down.
AAACGGAGCCGTGAAGGCACCTAAGTTAATGCCCATATAGAAAATACTGAAGCCGGAATCGCGGCGCTGATCATTCTTTGTATACAGCTCACCGACAATGCTTGAAATATTCGGTTTAAGCAAGCCTGTCCCAAGAATGATAAATATCATACTGATAAAGAAGGCTTCCACACCGAATGGCAGGGATAAAACAATATGACCAACCATGATCAAAATACCGCCATAAAATACCGTTTGGCTTGTCCCTAACAATCGGTCTGCAATCCATCCTCCAATAATACCGGACAAATAGACAAGTGAACCATAAATCGCCACAATAGACATCGCGGTCGCCTGATCAAAGCCTAAACCGCCCTTTGTCACTTCTGCATATAAATAGAGAACCAAAATGGCCCTCATCCCATAATAAGAAAATCGCTCCCAAAACTCTGTAAAGAATAACGTAAATAGCCCCTTAGGATGCCCAAAAAACCCGGTGTTTGGAATCCCAGGAACTCCTGCTGTTTTGTTTTGGTTCTTCAAAAAATCCCTCTCCCTCTATAGTAATGGTACAAATACATTTATCCATTATAGTACAAATTGACGGATAAATCTAAATTGACACTCAAGTTCGATAAGAAAGGGCTATCCCTGCAAGTTTCTTCCTTCAAGCTTTTAGAAGAAAAGAGCAGACTAAAAGCCTGCCCCTTTCATTTGAATATAGTAATAATTTCTTGATGAAAACTAAAACGATTATGATTGTTTCAGGCGTGACCAAACAATCAGCGGAATGAGCAGTAAAGCAAAAAAGCCTCCCGCAAGTGAAAGCACAGCATAACTGGAACTTGCCATAACCATTCCCGAAAGCACTCCTCCAGAAGCCCCAGCTAAGGCAATCAAAACATCCACCGTCCCCTGAGTCCTTGCACGGCCTTCAGGTGTGGTTGAATCGACAATCAATGCCGTACCGCTGATTAAGCCAAAATTCCAGCCTAACCCAAGCAGACCCAGCGCAATCATAAGACCAGCCATTGAGCCTGCCGGTGCCATAGTAGCTGTCACACCTGCTGCTAATAATGTAACACCTGATGCGATTGCCATCACTGTCCGGCCAACCTTATCAACCAGAACACCTGTCACAAGAGAAGGTAAATACATGGCGCCTACATGAATCCCAATGACCAATCCGACCTGACTTAAATCATGTCCATGATGCTGCATATGCACCGGTGTCATCGTCATGATAGCCACCATAATAATTTGCGTGAGCACCATGACCCCAGCCCCCATCATGATCCCTTTCTTATTAGATAAAGGCTGTAGCTGCTGTTCAGATAAAGGACTGGATATTGTCCTTTCTTTCCGTTCAATCGCTCTTGCCACAATAAAGGGATCTGGGCGAAGAAAAATGAATAATACCAGCCCTGCCATCATATAGGCAGCCGCTGCCAGAATAAAGGGCCCCGCAAGAGCAGGCACTCCGATGGACGAGGCAATATCCCCCATCACCTCGACCAAATTAGGGCCGGCAACCGCTCCAAATGTCGTGAAAACCATCGCAATGCTCACGGCCGTTGCCCTCTGTTTAGGCGCAGCTAAATCTGTACCAGCATAACGAGCCTGCAAATTCGTTGCTGTACCAAAACCATAGATTAATAAGGAAACACACAATACCCAAATATTATCCATCATCGCCGCAATAATGACGCCAGCGGCACCTAGACCGCCGGCTGCAAATCCGGTGGCTAACCCAAGACGCCTTCCATACCGTTCTGAAAGCCTTCCGACTAGAAAAGCCGCCAAAGCTGAACCAAGCGTAAACAACGCAGTCGGCAACCCCGTAAAGCTGTCAGTCCCTAACATATCCTGCGCTAAAAGGGCTCCAACCGTAATGCCAGCCGCCAATCCAGCGCCACCGAATATTTGAGAAAAGACAACAATGATCAGCGTCTTTCGATAGAGCGTTCGCTGTCTTTCTGGAGAGCTAACATAACTTTGCAGATAATCCACTTGAAATTTAGATCGATCCATCTTTCTTACCATATAGTACCTCACAATAACCAAAGAATATTAAAATCGCCGTCAAATCATGAAAAGTCTATAGCAGACTAACCACTAGTTTGATTGTCTCTTTCTTCCATTCATTTAGCAATACTCATGAAGAACTTAATAACACTCCTATTCAGCCGAGTAACGCCAATCGTGAATCAATAAAAAGAGCCCATCCAGTAGATAGGCCCTCTCTCAAACTTACTTTTTCTCTGTCTTCACCTTCAGCAAAAATCCTGTTCGATCTTCCTTGATCATCTTCTCTACTTCATTCTTATCTTTTAGATTATAGCTTTGAATATGAGAGTCTTTAGAAATCCGATAAGCTCCCAGTATATACGTTTTACCTAATTCCAATTCAATCTTTTCAGCATCGACAGCTTTTTCCCATCCGTATGCAGAGCCTGAGTAATCAAGTTCTATCTCTTCCGACTTTCCTGATACCCCAGGTCCGTAGACTACAACTATCGCTTTTTTTTCATCATAATGGACAATCCCCATACCTAGATGGCCCTTTTCGCTCTTCTCAGGACTTTCACTAAAAGAAATGCCCCCTGCTTGCTCTGTACCCATCTTCCCATCCTTATATTGCTCCGTCCAGATGGTCACCTCAGTCTCATCCGCGTCGGCCCATGTGAGATCAAAATCAAGTACCTCTCCAAGGTGTAAATCCTTGAATGTCTTTACATACTCCGAATTCTCATTAAGCTTAACAGTCGTCCTCCCGCTTGCCTCTGACACATTACACCCAGAAATCACACCTGCTAACAACAGCAACCCAATTAAAACAAACCAGTTCTTCTTCAATAGACTCCCCCCTGCCATTCGTTATTCGCACATATCCATGATGATTTCCTTTATATATTCCCTACTAAGTATTGATAGTCCTTTTTCAGTTAGGAAAAACATCTGCAAACTCCCCGCCAAATACTTGCGTTCAATCCCATTAAATAAAAAAGGATCACAGACAATTATGCCTGCAATCCTTCAACCCCTTTACGGAATCATCCCGCGTATAATAAACAAAATCACGATAATCAGCATCGTAATCAATACTGCTGCTAAAATACCAAAGAGCCTTCCCCGTTCTCGCCCTCTTCCTTTTCTTGTCAAAAAGAAATAAACGAGGAGGAAGATTGCCACGTAAAGAATAATATCCAAAATCATCATCCTCCTTCCAAGCGTTAAGCAATTTCACCAAAGATGTGAATATACAACTTATACCCTTCTTTCTGAAGATAATCGTCTATTTCCGTCAAAATAATCCATCAGTAAGTTTGATGTATACAAAAAGAGCCCTCATCACACATGAGAGCCCTTTGTCATTATTCGAAACAAGCCTGTCTTCTAAACCCTTTATAAATTCGCAAAGCATCCTTTAACAATACGTATTCCTCAAGGGATTTGGAAAGGTAAAGCCGTTCATATAAACGGCTTACCTGCTCATTTATCCCTTCCTCCTCTGAACGAAAAATCGTATCGAGTTCTTCAAATATTTCCCCAAACAGCTGGACATCCACATCCTCCTTCTGCATTCGTAAGAACACTTCATAGATTGCATGATTCAAACGGCGTTGAGCAGCAAGAAATCCATCCATTTCACTAACCTTAAGCATTTGATTATTCGAACGGATTCTTTCCTCCATTAAGGTTGAAGCAGCAAACAAATGATTGATTGTGTGGGCATTATTTCTTTCGTTTAAATAAATATAAACCTCGCGCAGCAATTCCTGAGAAACCTTTTTATAATCCTCCATTAAGTCTCTTGTCCCCTTCTCAATCCCATGCGGCAGAATAAAACGATTGGCAAGCATGCCAATCCCTATTCCAATGAGTACAAGGACAATTCTCCTCATTGTCAGAACAGTTGGATCTCCTGATGTGAGTGCAGCCGATCCAAGAGCAGAGATGGTAACCGTCAAAACGACATTTCGGTATTCTACCGCATAGCTATTCAAATAGCCGGCCAGCATAACCAAGAACGTTCGCATGGTCGTATCCTGAAAAATATTGAATGCTACAATAAAGATTGCTGCCCCCATAAAAGTTCCAATCAATCGTTCCTTAAAGCGATATTTTGCCGCCTCATAATAAGGCTGCGTAACAGAAAAAATCGTGAATATTATCCAGCGTCCTTCATGAATATTGAAATAATCAACCATAAAAGCAGCTGCTGTGATGGTCATTCCCAAACGCAACGCGTATGTAAATCTAGCTGAATCTCGATTAATATCCTTAATTAATTGATAACCGTTCCGATGTCCCTCTGGAATTCCAATCACCTTTTCTACCTTGTTCAGCTCAGAAGGCTTACTCGTATGGAGGTACACCAGTAGTTCACGCAATAGCGTTAATGTACTGATGATTTCCACTATGTAGGCAGTGCCATAGTCCTCAAGGGCTTTATTTAAGCGATTCAATGAATCATCAGACAAGCCTGTCCCATGCTTCATATAATCCTTCATCTGCCCCAATTCAAGCTCCAATGCCTTTAAGACTTCGTCTGGGCAGTCATGAACATCCGCACGACTTAACATCAAATGCAGCTTTTCAAGACAGACAGAAATCTTCAATCGAACTCTGCCCTCATGAGTCAGATAATAACCCTTGATTCTTCGGAAATAAATCACCTTCCTGAACTCATTGATGTCTGATTGAATAGCGGCATCCAGCTCTTGATCTGACTGGTGGTCACGAATCCGGTAGATCTTTTCCTGTAAATGATCACAAACCTGCAGAAAATAGCGATTACCCCGTTTAGATAATTTCCTCCTGTTAAACAACCATTGCACCAGCATGATAAAGATGGCTCCAGCAGCCAAGGAAGAAAGCCTTAATGGGAAATCCTCCAGCGGTACCGGATTGGTCAGCAGAAACAAATATTGCAGCCCGACCGCAATATGGATAGGTCCTTTAATGTTCGAAGTAAAAAAGTATCCAACCATAAACATTGCGAAGAAGTTAATCGGCAGCCCTATCCATGGGTTCATGACAGCCAGCTGACTGAAAACCCCCTGGGATAAATTAAACGCCAAAAGCAGCAATAAACTCTTCCACGGAGACACAGTAAAGTCCCTCTGTAAATACATAAGCATAGCTACTACTGTCGTAACCCCAATCAGCACATTCTCCTGTCCAAAGACAGTCTCAAAGCCTGTCACAAACAAGAGCACAAAGATAAATATCATGGTTTTCGATATGATCAACTGCTTCATCTTTTCCCATCCTTAATTCACTAATTGTTATATTAGAATATTAAAAAATAGTATACCCTATTATGGACAAAGAAAAAAAGAAGCTGTGAGATGGCTGGCTATCAATAAAGATTCATCCTGCCATACACACCATCGGAAAACCCGACAAAAACAAGACAAGAAACTTGTCCAACTTTCGACATAATTTCCGATTGGTTCAAACCTACTGTTGAATAGGATAAAATAACTGAATATTCAAAACAAGAGGTGTATCGTTTGAAAATCTATGGCAATTCATCTCATAATATGACTGGAATAAAATTTCCAATTTCGACAGAATGGAGCTGATGTACATGAAGAAGTTGTTTGCAGGCATGATGGCAGTAGGTTTCTTGTTGGCTGGTCAAAGCGCTTATGTATTTGCAGAGGATGATCGAAATTGTGGAGACTTTTCCAGCAAGGAAGAAGTGATGGCATTCTGGTATGAGAATGGGTACAGTGCTAACAATGACCCTCATGACTTAGATCGTGATAATGATGGGTTGCCATGCGAAACGAACAAAGGTGAATATGATGCATATGTTGCATCTAGAGAAGAAGAAAAAGATGAAGGAGCTGCAGCTGATTCTCCAGCAGGCACAGATTCCGAATCTACTCAAACAGAGGGAGAAGCATTGCCTGATACAGCCACTGATAATGTTACCATGATGGCCGTCGGTGCTGCACTCGCTGCTGCAGGCGGTATCCTCGCACTTAGAAAAACCAAATCAAAGGCATAAGAATGGCCTCCTTAGCATGGGGTGAATCGTGGCTAGTAGAATCGCAGGTATAGTACTATTGATTGCAGGCATATACACAGTGTTGACGAATTTTGGCAGCTGGCAGGAAAGCCGTGCTTCTATAACACCATTAACGAAACAGGAGATGCAGAATTATGAATCTCAGCAAGCTCAGCCCGCCAAGATAGATACGGCAGCCTCCCAGGAATATGAGCAAGGAGAAGAAGTCGCCACCTTGATCATCCCAAAAATCCAGCAAAAGTTCACGGTTTACTGGGGAACAGATGAAAACACATTGGGTAAAGGGGTCGGCATGTTTGCAAGCAGCCTGACTACCACACCAGGCCAAGGACACACAGTTCTAAGCGGTCACCGAGACACAGTCTTTGCCGGCCTTGAACAATTAGAGACAGGCGACAAACTAATTGTGAGCTATGAAGAACAGCCATACACGTATATCATCGAAAAAATCTGGATTACCGATGAGGATGACCGGACCGTCATTGTCGAAAAGAAGGAACCGACACTGACCCTCACAACCTGTTATCCCTTCACCTACGTCGGGAACGCCCCTGATCGCTATATATTGCAAGGAAAGCTCCTCTAAAAGGAGCTTTCTCTATGAATAAACCCTATATAGGGGTACCGTTCTTTGTCTCCAAATTGTTGCATCTTCTTTCTACATCTAACTGTTCTCCGTCAGTTGATATTCAATCCCTTATTCTTATTGCCTTGTCTCCTGAGCATTTCCGAATGGCTGAATCCCCCATTTGTTTAGTCTCCGAATATTCTGCTCCTTCCACAGGATATTGACCCGCACCACTTTTCGTTTTTATCAATACATTAATCAGAAGGACACAAGAATTTAATCATGTTCCATAAAAGACAAAAAGGAGACTGGCCTATTTGAAGACCGTTGTGTTTATAGAGACTGCTAAATCAGGCTCAAGCAGAGAAGCTATTCAAGCTGCAGATGAACTTGGTTATTATACAGTGTTGTTCACTAAGCGTTCCTCCTTTCTAGAGAACCCGAGCGAGTTTCAAGATGTACACTATATGAGACTGGTTAATTTAGATAATATTCATGAGCTTCGTAGAGAAATTCAATTACTACGAGAGAAAGGATTAATCATTGAATCGATTATTAGTTTTATGGATTCATATTGCTATGTCGCTTCTTTATTAGCTGAAGAGTATCAAGTCAATCCTTTTAGTACTGAGGCTATTGGAAATATGAAAAACAAGCTATACTCACGAAAGATGTTAGCGCAAAGCCCCTTTGTACCAAAATACTGGGTACTCAATAATGAATCATCTATAGATGATTACTTAAGTGATATGGCACCTAACTTTCCACTAATAATGAAATCACCTCAATCAACCAGCTCTAAGGATGTTTTTCAAGTAAATGACGATAACCAGCTGCTGCAGGGGCAGCGTGCACTTCTTAAGAAATTTCCAGACCAGCCTTTTATTATTGAGGAATATTTACCTGAACCTCAGTATCTCGTAGAATCAGTTGTCGTTGCTGGTAAAGTAAACATCGTCGCCATTTTCAGGCAGGATATCCAGCACCAAAAACGGTTTATTGTAACAGGTTACAGCCTGCTGCTCGATTCCAATGAAGAATTGTACAAGTCAATCACCTCTGCTGTAGAAGACATCATTAAATTACATGGATTAACAAATGGGCCTTGTCATTTGGAGCTTAGACAAAAGAATGATACATGGAAGCTAATCGAAGTTAATCCAAGGATATCCGCAGGTGCCATGAACGAAATGATTGTTGCCGGGTATGGGATTAATCTAGTAAAGGAAACATTGAAATTAGCCCTTGGAAGAGAGCCGGATTTTACAAAAATATTTGAGAAACATCTCTTTACTCAATATATAACCATAGAAGATAGTGGTGTATTAGAGAAAGTTACCGGACAAAATCGTGCAAAGCGATCTCCAGGCGTGCTTAACGTTTATGTAAGACCGCAAAAAGATGCTTATCTTCACCCGCCCTTATCCATGGGCCATCGATACGGCTATGTAATGGCAACAGGAGAAACAGAGGCAGAAGCTATCCAAAACGCGAAGAATGCAGCCGCAGAAATTCAATTCTCCCTTCTGCCTATCGATAATGCTGAAGAAGAGCGATTTGATCGTAGTCTTGATGCATATACCTACGATGAGCCAGATAAGAGTCAATCATCAGAATGACAGTAAGTTCAGCCGCAAAAAACAGTAAAGTTAATATAACTTATTCGTAAAAACTAAAAATGTAAACTATGGCATGATTCTCTTATTTATTTGATGAGAACCTTCAACTTCTCTGTGTTATTAAGGCAATAGGTAAGACAGAATAAAAAAAGACTCTCAACCGAATTAGTTGAGAGTCTTTTCCCATAAGGCTTGGCAACACCTTATGCTGGATACCGGTGGTCGGGGTCGAACCGACACTCCCGAAGGAACACGATTTTGAGTCGTGCGCGTCTGCCAATTCCGCCACACCGGCATAAGTTGAACGATTTGTTCAATGGATTAAATGAAAAATCCTTATATTAATATACCGATAAAAAGGTCAAATGTCAATATCATTTTTCAAAGAAATGAAAGGTTAGCCAAATCGGTAAATACTGACTATATTGACTAACCCACCAGCTATCGGCCAAATTACCAATCGTAGTTTTATCCCACTTGATGTTTTCTCGCTAAGTACATGCAATATTGAATCATGTTTTTAACTACATCCATTTCCAAATAAAAGGTAGGCGGGCAGCCTGGCCGCCAGTTTACTTCATAAATCCATATTTTCCCGCTATCATCAAGACCGACATCTATACCTAATTCATCGATGACTTCATTGAATGTATTGATTTGGATATCATCCATATGATGTGCTAATTGGAGTGAAAAGACCTCTAAATACCGTTTAATATTAAAATACTCATCACCATACTCCTGTTTTAAGAATGGTACTAAATAATTCATGGAGCCTCCGCTATTAATATTTGAAACGATTGTTCCGCTTGCCCCTATTCTAGGGTAGACCGAGGTAATTACCCACTTTCCTTCTCCATTCTTTTGTACATGTAGGCGAAAGTCATAAGCTTGTCCATTCTTTGTTTTACATAATATATATGGTTGAACGATGTAAGTCTTTTTATCAATTTCCTCCGTCAATAAATCTCTAAGTTCATCGTAGGTCATCTTGATTGTCTTTGTACCCTTCAGTACCCAAAATTCATTTCCCACTCGTTCAATCATCAGAATTCCTTCTCCCTTTCTTCCATTCTTCGGTTTAACGACAACTCTTCTGTAGGTACCAATGTACTGAAATAACACATTGATATCCACTAAAGTTTCCGAGGGAATTAAGTATCGGGAGAATTGTTCTGCCTTTTTTAACCTCTCATATACCCGCATCTTATTACCTATAGAATGACTTGTAAATGGAATAGTGTCTTTTAATTTATCAATAATCTCTTTACTATTTGCAAGCTTGACCGGGCTTCCAGCATTATAAATGACATCTGGAAATGCAGTGACTCTTTCCACCCATTCTCCATTTTCAAATACCCAGCCACGAATAGTGGAATCCTCAAATTGCACCCTGCGAGGGGAGAAATAGACGAACTCAGCACCTTCCGCTTGCGCTATTGCGGCATAGGCATAAGATTTAATTACCTTACGTGGATCTCGTCTATGATGAAGCATACCAATCCTTATCAAATTCAAACACCTCTTACATACGAATTCTGATACTTAATCCAAATCAGAATACGCAACAACAGCTTTAAAGGTAACGGCTCCAATCCAATAAGAAGAATAATCCCCTAAAAATAGCTGTTTCTCAAGGAACTGACTGTATACATCCCTTCAACAATCACTTGAACATTTCAACAGAAAGAAGTGAATAGATCAGTTTTAGCTGCATTATTCAAGAGGTGCTGTTCCCTTCCTTAGGTAGCGGCGAATATACCAACGGAAGAAAAGTATGTTAAATACTATTTTGAACTGAATTATTTCTATCCTGACAATATCTTCGTTAAATAGCCGTGTCATATTGTTAGCCTTTAGCCTTAAAAAAAGGAAATCACCTTTATTTAAAGGTTTATGGCCCACACAAATCCCACCTTTTATTAATACATTATTAGGACCGACCAAGTACAATCAATCTCGTTCCTTCATGGACTTAAAAGGAGTCTGGACATTTTGAAAACCGTCGTTTTTATAGAGACTGCCAAATCAGGTTCAAGCAGAGAAGCTATTCAAGCTGCAGAAAGGCTTGGTTACTTTACAGTGTTATTCACTAAGCGTTCCTCCTTTCTAGAAAAACGAAGCGAATTTCATGATGTGCATTATATGAGATTAGTGGATTTAGATAATATTAAAGAGATTCGTAAGGAAATACAAATACTTCTGGATAAAGGATTAATGATTGAGTCAATTATCAGCTTTGTAGATCCTTATTGCTATACGGCTTCCTTATTGGCAAAAGAGCATCAAGTGAATCATTTCAGCACTGAAGCTATTAGAAAAAATGAAAACAAGCTATACTCACGTGAGATGTTAGCATCAAGTCCCTATGCACCAAAGTACTGGGTATTAAACAAAGACTCCTCTTTAGATGAATATTTAAACGAACTTCTACCTAATTTTCCATTAATGATGAAATCTCCGCAATCAACTGGCTCTAAGGATGTATTCCAAGTAAACGACAAGAAACAGCTAATCAAGGGGTATAGTGCACTGCTCAATAAATTTCCAAACGATCCTGTTATTATTGAAGAATATTTGTCAGAACCTCAGTATCTAGTAGAAGCAGTAGTGGTTGCTGGTAAGGTACACATCATTGCGATTTTTAAGCAGGATATTCAGCAGCAAAAAAGATTTATTGTAACAGGTTACAATTTGATGCTAAATCCAAATTATGAATTTCACCGAAAAATTAAATCTGCTGTATTAGGAATCATAAAACTGCATGGACTAACAAATGGACCATGCCATTTGGAATTAAGACAAAAGAATGATAAATGGAAGTTAATCGAAATTAACCCAAGGATATCTGGAGCAGGAATGAACCGAATGATATTAGGGGGATATGGGATTAATCTTGTGGAAGAAACATTGAAAATGGCATTAGGAATAAAGCCGGATTTCACTAAAAAATTTAGAAAACACATCTATAGTCAATATGTAACCGTGGAGGAACAAGGAATACTAGAAAGAGTTACAGGAAAAAATCGTGCCAAACGATCACAAGGTGTACTCTATGTATATGTTAAACCTCGAAAAGGGACTTATCTATACCCTCCTCTATCCATGGGCCACCGATACGCCTATGTGATTGCTACGGGGGACTCGGAAGAAGAAGCCATTCGAAACAGCAAAAACGCAGCTTCTGCCATACAATTTTCTCTTTTGCCAATTGATGAAGAAGATGAGAATACCCTTATTAGAGAAGTTGATGCATACAACTTAGATGAACAGGAGAAAGACAATAGTTGATTTAAACTGTGCTTATACAACCCTATTACTATTGAATAGTTCATGCAAATATGCTATCTAACAATATGACATAGATTTAAAACACTTATCCCGAAGCATTGGAATAAGTGTTTTTAACATTAAAATAAATGTCTAGTTATCATATAATGCCGCAGGGCATAAAACTAGGTTAGCTGCTTGTGATCGACATACACAAAGACATATGACCGGCTTAGCCATTACCGATAAAACAACAACTCTAGTACTATATGTGTGCTAGAATCATTCAAGAAGATAACTAAGGCCCTCATTTCTCATTTGGTCATTAAACCGGGCAATGTAAAGTCAAGATTGCCATTCTCCTTTTCAACTTGCTGCCCAACAATTAGTACAGAACCATAAAAAAGGTCCATAGCATAAAATGCTATGGACCTTAATGTGGTTTGACAGTTTGGCACACTGTCATCTGATACCGGTGGTCGGGGTCGAACCGACACTCCTCACGGAACACGATTTTGAGTCGTGCGCGTCTGCCAATTCCGCCACACCGGCATAATTATGGAGGCGGCAACCGGATTCGAACCGGTGAATAAAGGTTTTGCAGACCTTGGCCTTACCACTTGGCTATGCCGCCAATGATTAAGTTGTTTGGAGCGGAAGACGGGATTCGAACCCGCGACCCCCACCTTGGCAAGGTGGTGTTCTACCACTGAACTACTTCCGCATTTAAATGGCTGGGCTAGCAGGATTCGAACCTACGAATGACGGAGTCAAAGTCCGTTGCCTTACCACTTGGCTATAGCCCAAAGTTTTAATGGGGCGGCTGATGGGAATCGAACCCACGAATGTCGGAACCACAATCCGATGCGTTAACCACTTCGCCACAGCCGCCATATTGGCAGGGGCAGTAGGAATTGAACCCACACTGGAGGTTTTGGAGACCTCTGTTCTACCTTTAAACTATGCCCCTATTATGAATGGTGGAGGGGGGCAGATTCGAACTGCCGAACCCGAAGGAGCGGATTTACAGT
>NZ_JBJEFJ010000012.1:9936-21156 GCF_051873915.1 Pradoshia sp. | reverse complement strand
AAAAGGGGCAAATTCTAGTTTTCACCGAATTTGCCCGCATAATTCATTTTATTGTTGAGTTAGGATTGGCTTATCTTGAAGAACACGAAAATAAAGATAACACCTGTCAAATCTCCAATTCGATTTCCCTTCTTGCTTTAAAGAATCCATATAATCGTGATGGAAGCGAAAAATCACGATATAAACATTTTTTAGGCATAATATCCTTTTGGTGTTTATTGCAGTGAAAACGCTTCATTTTCAACCCCTTTATCCTTCCAAATGATCTAAAAATTAACACAAGCAATTATTTTGCAAATCTTATTACGCTATGTATATAATAAATACATAATCTAACGGGGTATTAGCTTAGCTGGTAGAGCAGTTGACTCTTAATCATCAGGTCGTAGGTTCGAGTCCTACATACCCCATTCATAAAGAAGGAGCCGATTCTTATTAAACGAATCGGCTCTTTCTTTATCCTCAAATCTTTTCTCTCCTCTGTTCTCAACGATTCCCTCTGCCAGGATCAGTGATTTTCATACCTGCACCATTCTTTTTCCATAACGCCCCACGCCTTGTGCGAAGGCCCGCACCACCCATTGACATTTCCCTGGAAATATATTCTCCCTTTTGCGTGGTACTTATCTTATAGATTTAGTTACCCCTTAAATAAAACCTCTAAAATATCGAGTAAATTCTTTCCGATTTCCTATATTTCGCCACAACGGTAAGCCGTCATTAAATTAGCCCTGATTCCATTTATGCCCTTCCAATCAGCAAATTCCTTAGGCATTTCCAATCGAGAAAGGAACGTCTCCATATCTTCATTCTTTTCATGTGCTTCCTTCGCCTTATCCATTAAAAAGCTTAAATAATGAAGCAGATCCTCACATAAAGATTGATCGCCTGCGTTTCCATGTCCAGGCACATAGGTCTCAATCTCCATTTGTTTTACGCTTTGCAAAATGGTTTGAAGCTGAATCGGGTCTACAATAGGGAGATGTAGCCTTTCCGTCAGCAGATCGCCCATGAAGGCGATTTTCACATCGGGTATGTACATGAACGTATCACTCGGGGTATGGCCTCCCCCGTAACACACGATTTCCACCTGGCGCTTCGTACCTCTAATCATCAGCTTTTCCTCAAAAATGAAAGTAGGAAGGATGATTTCCAAAATCGGCAGGTCTTCCAATAATTTCGCTATCTCTTCATATTGATTAACGAAGCTTGCCTTCATGATTTCATCCACTATTTTCATCTGCTGATTCTTTAGGTGCAGCAGGTAGTCCCTCATCTCCTGCTCTTCCTTTTCAAGTTCACCCATTTGGTTTTCAAGACCTAATCTAAGCGTCTCAGAGGTCGCAATGATCGGTACATCCTTAAAGGCTTGATTGCCAAACACATGGTCACCGTGATAATGGCTGTTCACAAGATATTTGACTGGCTTACCTGTTATCTCTTCAGCCTGTCTTCTCAGCTCTATTCCGGCAGAAGGCGTTCCGAGTGAATCAAATACCAGCACCTCTTCCCCTAAATCAACGATGCCGGCATTACTCCACGCTCCTTGTCCCGGCTTTGCCATAGCGGCATAGATTCCATCAGCTAATATATGCAAAGTGAAATAACTTGTCTCTTTTATGAGATTTTTCATCCTCCATCCTCCCTTTGACAATAAGTATGTTCCCACACCCAAACCCTAACATTAAATGGTAAAATGATTGTATAGTCTTATAGAAAGGAGTGATTCTATGAAGCGAATAGCGGTCATTGTCCTCTCCGTTATACTTTGCGGCACCATCTTATCGTATTTCTTTCGTGATACAAGCGGAGAATTTATTGTCTGGGCTGCTCTGCCCTTACTTCTAGTCCTTCTAGTCATAGATAGACAAAAAGATCCATTTTCAGAATTAATTAGACCTCATACATTTTTTATGTCTTCTTTTATGGTGATTATCTGTCTACTCGGAATCGAATTCAATCAGTCTCCTGTTTTTCTGCTTGCTGTATATCTGCCAGGTTGGTTTCTGATTCATGCCTGGCGTGAGCATCTATATGACAAGGAAACCGCAAAAGCCGTCGAGAAAGCCTTTTCCGAGAAAAGACCAGAGGACATTAAGCAGGCCCTTGAATTTCTTGCCTATGATGACCGGTATGAAAAGCTCAAGAACGGACACATATGGTATAATGAGCTTCAAAAAATGATTAAAGAGTGATAATGATGAGTAAAAGGCTGTACTATCTATCGGGCTTCCTTGGCACCATCGTGTTCGGTCTCCTATCAAGAAGGCTCGGAGACATACTGCCGGGCTTTCTGGCAGACCATGCCGGTGATGCAATATGGGCGATGATGGTTTATTTTGGTTTCCGTTTCCTCTTGTCTAACAGGGCACCGGGCTTATCCGTCATACTCAGCCTTTGCTTTTGCTTTGCCATAGAATTCAGTCAGCTTTATCAGGCAGATTGGATCAATGCTATCAGAAGCACAACCATCGGAGCGCTTGTGCTCGGAAAAGGATTCTTGATGATTGATCTTATTCGTTATACAGCCGGAATGGTCATTGCCTATGTGTTGGATCAGATGTTAGTCAAAGATAGAAAAGAGGAGAAAAATGGAATGTAGAAAAGCTGAACACGCTGACCTTTCTCGAATCATGGAAATCATTAAGGATGCGCAAGAAAGCTTAAAGGAGCTCGGAATTGACCAATGGCAGAATGGATACCCGTCTAAGGAAGTCATTCTTCACGATATGGATTGCGGCTATGGGTATGTCTTCCTTGAAGAAGGGAACATCATCGCAACCGCTGCTGTCTCCTTTGACGGAGAAGAAACGTATGAAAGGATCTATGAGGGTGACTGGCTCTCCACAGGGAATTATGCGGTTATCCACCGTTTGGCTGTAGCACGAAATCATAAAGGCAAAGGCCTCTCTCATGAGGTCATGAGGCAGATTGAACTTCTCTGCCTGCACTACCGTCTTCCAAGTATCAAAATTGACACGCATGAAGATAATTCTCCTATGCAGCATGTCATCAAGAAAAACGGATATACGCATTGCGGCGTAATTTATGTAGAGGATGGAACGAAACGGTCAGCCTTCGAGAAATTATTAAATTAGAATGGCCTCTATATTTTCTTCTACATGTTCCTTTCTTTTCATGCCGACCATGGCAGCAAGAATACCTTCTGTTTGAAGGACAGTGGACAAGGCTTGCTTTTTCTCCGGCACGGCTCCTGCCTGCAATGGGGAGCTCACGGTAACATGAATCCCTAATTCATGAGCAGCTTCTATCACGGTCAGCCACCTTCCTTTTACCCGCTGATTCTGAAACTGCCGTGCTTCAGGTTTATCTGGGTTCAGCGGTAATTGGATGAAAGCAAAATGATGCTCTTCTCCCCCTGCTTCTCTCGCACAAGTGATGATTCTTTCAAGTGACAAATAGCCCACTGCCTCAGGCGAACTGATCAGCCCATCCCACGTGGCGATTCCATAATGCCTGATATGCCCGAGTGCCGCCTCATCCTCCAGCTTCACAAACAACCGTGTAAGCTGCCGGTAAAATTCTCTTTCTCCAAGGGGAATCAAGGAATACTCTGGATTGTGCACAAAATAGAGATCGATTGTCTCGATATTCATATGTTTCCGGCTCTCCCCAATCGCGAACTCAAAATAAGACGGGCTCAATACATGCTTATAATGATTCAAGACTTGAATCTCATCCGGTTGAATGATTTCTCTCTTCAGCAGGACTTCACGAAGATAATTCTTCGGCACCAGCCCGGCATCAATATCCCCTGGAAGAATGCCTGCTTTCGTGGAAATGACAATCTCTTCTCTCTTCAAGTGTCCAGCCGCTGCTGCCTCCGTCAAACATTCCCCAATATCCCGCTCCGACCTCATCCCCCGATAATTCAAGGCAGTATCCACCATATTTATGCCTCTATCAACAGCACAAAGAATTGCCTCTTGATAAAGTAACGAATCCACCCTGTTCATTTCCCCTAAATGCGTGCCAATGGCCAGCGGCGAAACGGAAAACGACCCTGCCTTTCTGCTCATGACGCCCTTTCTTTTAAGAAACGCACCTGATTCCTGTACCTGTGCATACCCTGGAATCATCCCAATCACTCACCAACCCTTCTGCTCAAGCAAGGACGTAATATGGGCAAGATGATGCTTCCCATGCCACGCATACATCCCGATATTTTGATAAGTCAAGACTTCCCCTAAATCTGGATGAATGAATGTCTTCTCCATTTCTGATTGACTCAAGGTACGAAGCAGCTCAGCCCAGCGTTTATGCAACCCTTCTAGAAGCAGCAAAGAACCTTCAACAGGGAATTGATAATCATTCAACTCAGCCCATTTCGTTTCATCATACGTTTTAACGACAGGACTTTCCTCTGTTAATGCAAGCTTCAAGCGAATATAGGCATTCATATGACTATCAGCGAGATGATGAATGACCTGGCGAATCGTCCATCCATCCAGACGGTAGGGCGTATCAAGCTGTTCGTCATCTAAATCTTTTACAGCATCCTGCAGCATACGCGGCAGTTCTTCAATCTCCTTGACCCACTTATTAACCACTTCCATATCCATCTCACCATCATATTGAAACGAGCCGATTGGGTATCTCACATCCATCCTTCATTCCTCCTCACTATGGTAAAATTACCTTATTCTACATCCCTTCCATGAATTCCTTTTCTCAAACCGTCGACCACAAGAAAAAGGACATCAATCCTTCTCGATTAATGCCCTCTATTATTCGATTTTTTCATTCAAACGATGTCTATATTTCTTTGAAACAATGAATTCAGTAATCGGCAAAGTAATCCACGCTAGTCCAATCACAATGACTAAAGGAATATTTTCCAAGTCATTCATAGCCGTGACACCTTCAGATATGAATAAAATGAGAATCATCATGATTAATAAGACGAAGTAGCTGATTTTTGAGCTTAAGAGAGTGATATATTTCTCCCTTTCATCCTTTTCCCCTTCTTGCTTTCCATCTATCTCTCCCCACGTCATCGCTTGAAATAAGAAGCCAATTCCTAGGGATAGAAAGAAGATGGCAGAAGGGTTCAGTGTTTTCTCTGTTAGCCACTCATAGATGCCTGAAGTGCCAATGGCTGTGATAAGCACGATAGAAGCTGCTATACTGATATTTTTGACCGTTAACATGTATTTCTCCCCAATCTTCCTTCTTTCACTCACTAACACTTACATCACCGAACAGAGAAGCCCATCAATAAAAAAGGCCAAACAATAATCCCGCAAGCAAGATCGAGATGCCTTGTATTTGCCAAAAGGCATGAAGTGTTGCTTGCTCCTTCCTTGCCGCTATTGATAGGTGCAGCGAGATACATACGATAGAAAAGCAAACGCCCACACTCAAGCTGGTCAAAGCGAATGGAACAATTCCAGACAGCCTCGTTTGATATAAGAACTCGGATAAAACAAATAGTGGAATCCCAGCCCAGAACCCGGTTGTGGTGATTAAGAGAAAGATTGTCATAAAAATAAGCATGAATGTATGGTACATTCGCATGATATTCTCCTATACAGCTCGACTCTATTAAACATTCCCTTTAGATAATGGAAATTCCTCCTTGAATCTGCTCATGATGAGAGTATCATAGTAGGTTCCATCAGATAACCGCTTATCCTTCTTCAAGATTCCTTCCACTTCGAACCCGTTTTCCTCATAAAGATGGATCGCTTTTGTGTTTGTTTTAAGGACGGTTAACGTGATTTTTTCAAGCCCAATTTCATCTGCCCATTTGATTGACTCTTCAAGTAAGTGTCTGCCTATGCCATGTCCCCAGAATTCTTGAAGAACGCATACCCCAAATTCTGCTCTATGGGCGCTTCTCCTTAAATCATTCCCAATACAGCGGGAGAACCCGGCAATCTGCCCTTTTGCTTCTGCAACTAGGAACAAATGGTTCTCCTTTTCGTCATCTTGCTCTATGATGCGGCTGAATGCCTCGGAATCTAAATAATCTTCACCTCGTTCCCGGTCCATATATACGGTTTCTCCATCAATCCTCAGCCTGACTTCCGCTAATTCCTTTGCATCCTCTTTCCGTGCCTGCCGAATGACATAAGACCATTCCTGTTGATAGAATTCTTTCTGAAACATCTTCAATTATTCACCCCTTCGTCAGCAGGATATCTGCTGATTTTTGTCGAAATAGTAGGTTATCTGAAGGCAGGAGGTGCCATATGGGAGAGATTCATTACCGAAAAAATGAACGAATTACCGCCGAGCAGCTGGCAGAGGTATTCAAGGCTTCAGGCATACGAAGACCCGTAGAGGATAAGCCAAGGCTTGAGAGGATGCTCCATCATGCTGATATTCTGATTACAGCCTGGGATAAAGAGCGTCTGGTCGGCGTTGCTAGGGCCTTAACGGATTATAGCTACTGCTGCTATTTATCTGACTTGGCAGTGGACCAAGAGTACCAGCATAAAGGCATCGGCAAGGAGCTGATACAGGAAGTGGAAAGGGAGATTGGCGAAGAAGCTGCCCTTATTTTGCTTGCCTCTCCCATTGCGATGGATTATTATCCGAAAATTGGCTTCAATTGCATTGAAAACGGCTATATCATTCCGCGTAAATACTAAGAGAGATGGGAAATTCCCACCTCTCTTTTTGCTTATTTGAGAGAGCTGATAAATTCAATTACACGATCAAGCTCCATATCCTTCTTTGAATTTAAGCGTAAGACCACTCGTTCATCAAAGATTAATCCCTTTGTGACTTCATTCGGTACGATGACACATGGGATATTGGCACGAATGGCAGCAAGCGAACCATTTGCGGAATCCTCAAAAACAATTGCCTCATCCGGTTTAATGCCAAAATGACTTAATACCTTTTCATACAGCTCTGGATCTGGTTTTACATTTTTGACGTCATCTGATGTACAGATGACATCAAAAAGAGAAATGTCGAGTCCGATGACACCAAGATACTTTTCAATCCATCTTCTAGACGAACTGGAGGCGATGGCTACTTTTAGCCCAAGCTCCTTCCCTCTCTCTATGTATTCCTTTACACCCTCTCTCACACTCTCGCCCTCTACGATTTTTTCAAAAAAGCTTTCACGTTCAGCCATGAGGTCGTTCATATTTAAGTGCGGAACAGCTGCCATCAATGAAGCATACGGGTCATATGTCGAGATGGTACCGATAATCTTCAGCCATTCTTCTTTCGGGAATGTCACCCCGTATTTTGCATAAAGCTCCTCGAAGGATTTCAGCTCACATGTTTCTGTATCAAAGATCAATCCATCAAAATCAAAAATAATTGCCTTAATCATCCTGTATTCTTCCCCCTCTAATTGATATCGCCCAAGTAGAATGGGCTTTTCTCTGTATTGGTGAGTATGGCTCCAAGCTTCTTTGGATAAACAGGGATAGTCTTGAGCTCTGTTAACGGAATCCATTCCACCCCTACCTGATAATCATCCGGTCTGGTTGGTTGGCCGTGATTCTTCTGTGGACTGGCTAGCTTACATGCAAAGAAAAATTCAACCTGATGGATATCCTTGTCATAGGAGGCATGCTCATGATTCTTTCCAATGTATTCCCGGATATGAAGCAGCTCGCCGATCATGATTTCCTGGCCAATCTCCTCGATGCATTCCCGTTTCAAGGCATCCTCCAATGTCTCGCCATGCTCCTGACCGCCGCCGGGAAACAGGTAGAATAGGACATCTTCATGCTGATTCTTTGTCAACAGTACAGAGCCATCCTTTATAATGACTGCTTTTGCTGAATTCCGTATGGGCATATTAACCTCAACTCCCTTTTCATTACCACACTCTTTTAATCGATTCCTATTCCATCATGCGGAATAGGCTTTTTCGCTGTCAAGCTTATCGTAAAAATATTCGCGCATTATAGTATAATAGATTATACTTTGAATAATTTTCCAAAACGGAGGTCGTCATGATTGAAATTACACTTGCTGACTTAACTCATGTAAAAGGAATTCAGGATGTATGCTCCGCAGGCTATCGCGCAACCTATCCAGACCTGCGATCTGAAGACTATATCGAACGGGTCATTAAGGAATTTTACAATGTGGAGCGCATTGAAAAAGAAGTGACCGAACACTCCCGCGAATGGGGCGGATATTTTGTAGCCGTAGAAAACGGGCAAGTCATCGGTGCTGCAGGAGGCGGAATGGTTCATGAGACACTTGGTGAACTCTATGTCCTCTATCTAGATCCAGACCGTCGCGGCGAAGGAATCGGCACACTTCTCCTCAATGCCGTCACTGCCCAGCAGAAGGAATGGGGGGCGACTGAGCAGCGAGTAGCTGTAGCCAAAGACAATCAGAAAGCGATTCCTTTCTATGAAGCACGCGGATTCCGTTTCATGGCTGAGAAAAGAAGTTATTCCAGCAGCGAACAGGATGGGTATGTAAGCTTGCATTACAGCAGGCGAATTTAATTACCCACGCAGGAATCCTCCCTCCGAATGAATCACCTGGCCCGTAATCCATCCGGCTTCTTCACTGGCTAAAAAGCCAATCAGTTTAGCGGCGTCAGTCGGCTGGCCAATACGGCCCATCGGAAATTTAGGCAATAAATGCTCACGTATTCCTTCATCCATCCAGGTGGAATCAGTCGGTCCCGGATTCACCGCATTAACCGTTATGTCCTCATGCGCGAGCTCTGCTGACAATGTTTTCGTGAAGGCTGTAACGGCTCCCTTCGTGGCTGCATAAGCAAGCTCGCCTGGCATTGGGCCAAGATCCTGCCCAGAGGTGAGGTTGATAATTCTTCCGCCCCGCATTCCGGCTTCTTTTAAGCGGCGGGCAAATTCCACCGAAAGCAGGAAGGTTGTCCTCATATTGACCTGATAATGCTCATCCAAGATGGTTGCATCCAAATTCTCATATCCATCCCGAACGGAATGGGCTGCATTATTCACCAATACGACAGGAATACCAATGGATGATTGAGCGGTATTGAGCAGCTGCACCGCGGCATCCGCCTCAGATAGATCCATCTCTACTCCTTCACACCGCACACCTGATCCCTCCAATTCCCGCTGCAATATACCTATCCACTTCTGGTCCGCCTTCCAATGCGTAAAGAACACATCAAAGCCTTGGCTGGCCAGCTGACGGCAAATAGCGGTCCCAATATCCCTTGAGTCACTCGCACCGGTGACCAGGGCAGCCTTCCTCTGTACTTGTGTCAAAATTGTTTCCTCCTCAATCTTTTAACATGAAACCAGCGGTCTTTCAGTTAGACAATCTCATTTGGCTTTTGATACGATTAGGTTAATTCGTCCACAATCTACATAGAAAACCATAATTTGTCAAGAGGAGATATGTATGAGTAAAAAAATTGCAGGCATTTTTGCCTTAACCTTTCTGTTGTTCACTGATCATGCTTGGGCACACACAGCCCTAAAGGAGTCTACTCCTGCTGCCGGTGATGAAATAACAACGCCCCTTCAAGAATTGACGCTTATATACTCCACGAAGGTGGAAGAAAACAGCAAGGTTACCGTAACCGGGACAGACGGAAATGAGGAACAAATAGAAAGCGTCAGCATCAATCAGGATACGATTACCGTCAAGATGGCAGAGCCTTTAGCTAATGATACCTATGTGGCAGCCTGGGATATCATTGGTGCTGACGGCCATCCAATCAAGGATTCTATTGAATTCACGGTCAATGTTCCCGTAACAGAGGAAAAAGAGCCAGAAACAGAAGGAATAGAGGAAGAGGCAACAGAGGAAGCAGCACCAGAACCTGAAGTGACAAAGGATCAACAGGCCGAGAACGATGAAGGGTCTGCGGTTATGCCAGTCATCATTGGAGTGGCTGCCATCATCTTGGCCGGCAGTCTCTGGCTAATGGTTAGAAGGAAGAAATAAAGATGCTCATTCTTGTCATCATTAGTCAAGCCCTGCTCTATCTCTGCTTTGCCGTACTAATGGGGAGCTTCATTCTCCTTCTTATTCCATCAGCTTACCGGCCTGAAATCCATATCCGCAAAGCCTGGCTTTTGCTCGCATCCGGAGGAATTGCCTTTCTTTCATTCGTACCGGTTTGGCAAATCATCGCCTACTTATATGATGGAATTAACTTAGGGTCGGTTCTACAATCCGTGCTGTTTACCTTTGAAGCCGGCAAGGCATGGATATTGACTTACTTTATTGCGACCTTCCTGTTTCTATTCCTTGTCTGGTTCGATTATGACAGGAAACCGGGTTACGCCTGGGTCGGTATGGCCATGACGCTCATGCTGATTATTGCGATGGGCTGGTCAAGTCATGCCAGTTCATACGACCAGGTTGTCGGCTTTCTGAGCCACACCATTCATGTAACGGTCGTCAGTATTTGGGCTGGCATTCTCCTTCTGGTCAGCTGGTTTTCAAAAAACCATGCGAACTGGGCCAAGTTCCTAGCCTGGTTCACACCTGTTGCGGTTATTTGTTTTCTTGGGACAGCCGTAACTGGTCTTGTGCTGATGAATTTTGCTATCGAATTCAAGGACTATGTGAACAGCTGGATGCTGCCGTACGGTCAAGCCTTACTGCTAAAGCATCTATTGATTATCCCGCTCTTCCTCTATGCCTTCATCAACAGCCTATTAATAAGAAGGAAAGTGAATGCCTCACCTGAGTGGGATCCGCGCCAATGGGTGAAGTGGGAGAGCGTCATCATCCTGCTGATTTTCACTGTAACCGCCTCATTAGGACAGCAGGCCCCGCCACATGAAGTGACCATTACAGAGAATATGGTGTCCGATATGTTCTTATTATTCTATCAAGGAACCTTCCAAACCAATCTCATCGTTCATTGGGCACCGGGCGGGACAAGCATCGCGCTCTTCCTGATGACCATCATGTTTGCCGTATTAATGATTACCTCTTATATAAGGAAATTCCCTCCCCTTGGTACCTTCTTGATGGGAATGATGGTTGTTCTATGCGGATACTGCGGGTTGATTTGGAGCTTGCAATCGTAGAAGACGAACGATTAATGTTCGTCTTTTTTTATTGGTTAAACCCTCAGTGCATCTGAAACTCAAACTTGGATTAGTTTTGGCGTTATCCAGGTTAAAAAATCGATAATTTCTTCCAAAAAAGCCTCGGCTTGTCAAAATTTAATCTTACGGCGTAGAGGAGACTACTTTTCTTCCTTAAATCTAGCTTGCTTCCGGTAGTTTAAGGAAGAAATCCAATCGTTTAAGGGCG
>NZ_JBJEFJ010000012.1:7491-9836 GCF_051873915.1 Pradoshia sp. | reverse complement strand
ATTAAAGGTGTAACCGTAGATAGAACTCAATCTCAAAAGGCGGGTGCAGGCCCTTCGTCAATTTTTAAACGAAGTAAACCATAGGGCTTTTGCCTGAGGTCTCTTCCATAATGATATTTTGCCTGCCGATGCAATTGATTCACAATGAAATAGAGGTAGTGATCCGGACCAATGGACAGGGTATCCGCCCATAAAATTCTTGGGTCATGGGCAATGGTTTCCATGCGGCCGTCCGGCCAGATTTTCCGAATACTATTATTCTCATAGTCTCCAACATATACAGACCCTTTCGCATCGGTAATCAGTCCATCAGATGCGCCCTTTTCTCCCCAGTACTCCACATGATAGGGTAAATCCGCATCCGCTATCGATTGGTCTCTAAGGGCTTCCGTTGATATCGCGTACAGATGACGGCTTGTCAATGGGCAGAAAAACAGTCTCTTCCCATCAGGGGAAATGGCAATCCCATCAGCTGAAATGCTCAAAGGAGAAGTGGAGCCGTCTTCCAATCGGTTCATCAAGATTTCCCCTTCTACTTTTGGTATAAAATAAGGGTCAGGCGAAGTGGATGCCGCTCCATTTAATCTCCTAAACGCTGATCCGTCATCTAAATTCAAGACGATAATGCCCCCTGGTCCCTCAGAGGAAGAATCCGTTATATAAGCAATCCCTGCTTTACCCACACGAAAATCAAAGCGAACATCATTCAAATACGTCGTTGGCAGGAGCACATCCTCTGAGAAGGGATATACTTTTCTGATTGTATTGGTTTTTAAATCAACAGCGATTAATTTCGCTCCCCCTATTATGGGCTGTGAGAAATTCGGCGCAGCCGTGTCCAATATCCAAAGAGTGCCTATCCCATCAGCAATGACACTTTGCACACTAATGAAGGAAGCGGTGAGGTTCCCCTGTTTAGCTGTGTTTGTCTCAATATTCGGATATGGCACCAATTGGCCACCTGTTATTTCAGCTACCGTAAATGGTACATCATCTCCCCATTTTGGAAAGCAAACAAATATACGACCTGTTTCTGACACAGTCACACCAGTAGGCATCGCTCCATAAAAGGCATATACGAGCTCTAATTGACCAAAGTATCTTTCACTAGGTAACATGACAGCAGCATTCCCCCTCAACAAATTCAAACCGGATTGAATAAAGGATATGGACCACCGTACAAAAAAAGAAGCTTAAAAAGGATTCTCTCCCCTTCAAGCTTCTTCCCTTCTATTAATAAAGCAAATACTTCGAGCGTACCTTCAGGAATCCCTTCAAATCCCGCTCCCACTTCTGCTTGATTTGCTTGACTGATTTCCCTGCTTCAATATCATCGCGAACCCAGCCATTACCGATGAGCAAGTCGAAAAAGGAAATACCCTTGCTGTCCTCAGCCCGGAATTCAAATTCTTCCGGATACAGATCATGGACAGTCTTGACGATATGGAGTCCCGTCTCAAGTGGAACGAAATCATCATAATCTGTGATATGAACCTGTACACCATGAGTCAGCACTCCGCTGTGCTTGGAGAATGTCGGCGTAAAGGAGGCTGCTCGGAATTCAACGCCTTTCAGCTTCAGCTTGTTCAGCTCTCTGGCAAGCTCGGTGCTGTTTATGAACGGGGCTCCGAGCAATTCGAAAGGCTTGGTCGTGCCGCGCCCTTCCGATAGATTCGTTCCTTCAATCAATCCGGTTCCCGGATAGGCATAAGCCGTATCAAGCGTCGGCATATTCGGGGATGGGAGCACCCACTCGAGTCCTGTATCCTCATAATTCATCTGCCTCTTCCAATTCTTCATCTTGACGACCTTCAAATCTGCGCCAATGCCGAACTCCTTATTAAATAGCTTGGCCAGTTCCCCAACCGTCATCCCATGTCTGAGCGGGATTTCATATTGACCGATGAAGCTAGCATACTCAGGTGCTTCAAGAATCGGTCCTTCCACCTTCAGACCGCCAAGCGGATTCGGGCGATCAAGGACGACGAACGGAATTCCCTTTTCCTCGGCTGCTTCCATCGCCAATGCCATTGTGTAAATATACGTATAGAAGCGTGTACCGACATCCTGGATGTCAAATACGAGTACATCGACATCTTCGAGCATCTCTGGAGTTGGTTTCCGCGTCTTTCCGTAAAGACTGTAAACCGGAAGACCGGTCGTTTCATCAATGTAGAAATCGACATAGCTTCCAGCCTGAGCATCGCCCCTTACCCCATGCTCTGGACCATAAAGGGCCGTGAGATTAATATCCTTATCCTGATAAAAGCGGTCCACGATGCTGTTCAAGTCTTTGTCAACACCGGTCGGATTCGTAATCAGGCCGACCCTTTTCCCTTTCAGCA
>NZ_JBJEFJ010000012.1:0-7391 GCF_051873915.1 Pradoshia sp. | reverse complement strand
TCTTTGTCAACACCGGTCGGATTCGTAATCAGGCCGACCCTTTTCCCTTTCAGCAAATCCTTCTCACTGCTTAAAACAACATCCACGCCGAGCTTTAGGTCCTTTGATTTATGCTTCCCCTTGTGGCCTGCTTGTACGAAAGAGATGGTCGATAAAATCAGGACAAATGTGAATAGAAGAGCGACACTTTTCTTCAGCATATAAAGCCTCCTTCAAAATGGATTAATAGGATAAGCCGTGACCAAATGGATAAAGGGTTTCACCTTGTCCGGCTGGAATTGTGACTGGCAGCTTCCCGCTCGGATTGATTTCACCGAATATGGCTGCAGCGGTCGCGTTGAAGCTTGCGGTACGGAACCCGTATTGGGCAATATAGGCATCCACCTCTGGATAAGACATAATGTCATATGGGTTGCGAATCGCCACCGCAATCGCCGGTGCCTCATAGTTCGCAATTAGATCATTGATTCGCTGCATTTGCGGATGGCTTGGCAGTCTTGCGGCCACATTCGATGTATGGCTGCCGATGATGATATAATCTGCCTCACGCAGCTGCACCTTTTGTGCCTCTGTCAGTTGATAACTTGATGGGAGATTAATGACACTCGTGCCTGCATGCTTTTCTTTAATGGCATTGTATAGGTCTTGGTTATAAGTAGAACCAATAACGACAATCTTCGCTGATTGCTCCAATCCTCTTAACGGCAGGACATTCTCAGCATTCTTGACTAATGTAATGGATTTCTCAGCAGCTGTTTTCTCAATGACTTTATGTTCTGGGGAGCCTACTGTCTGCAGTGCCTCTGCGATACGGTCCTCAATCGGATCAGGTGATTCTTCCTTGAAGATACCGCGCTTGATCTTGAGTGAAAGGATTCGTTTCACGGAAGCATTGATTCGTTTTTCCTTAATCTCTCCGCTCGCAATGGCTTCGAGTAATCCGGCCCTCACTGCCTCAAGCCCTACCGGCATGAGAACAATATCTGTTCCTGCCTTGACCGTCATGATGGCTGCATCGACTGTTCCATAATGTTCAGTAATAGCTCCCATATTCATGGCGTCAGTCACAATCAAGCCATCATAATTCATTTCCTCCCTAATCAGACCCGTTAGAATCCTGTGGGAAAGAGTAGCCGGCAACGAAACTTCTTCACCGGTCTTTTTGGAGATGACCTTCGTCTCATCAATCTTAGGGAAGGTGATATGCGCCGACATGATTGCATCCACCCCTGCATTCATCGCCTGCTGGAATGGATAAAGTTCGACTTCCCTCAAACGGTCCATATCATATGGAACCTCAGGAAGTCCAACATGGGAATCAACCGCCGTATCACCATGACCTGGGAAATGCTTGGCCGTTGCGATGGTACCGGTTTCCTGCATCCCTTCTATATAAGCGGTGCCAAGCTCAGCGGTGAGCTGTGGATTCTCACTGAAGGAGCGGACGCCGATGACCGGGTTGTCAGGATTATTATTCACATCAAGCGAAGGGGCGAAGTTTGTATTGATGCCGAGTGAGCCAAGCTCCTCGCCAATTGCGCGCGCCACATCTTTCGTGATTTCGCTGGAGCGAGTCGCACCTAGCGCCATATTGCCCGGCATATCTGTGCCGGATTGAAGCCTTGTGACAATTCCGCCCTCTTGGTCAATCGAGACAAACATTCCGTATTTCTCCGAAGCCTTTTGATAGGCATCAACAAGACGGGCCGTTTGCTCGGTCGTGACGACATTCTCACGGAAAAGGATTACCCCTCCCAAATCAAAGTCCTTCACTTGCTGTTCAATTTCCGGAAGCATTTCTGTCACGTTCTGACCGTTCCAGTTCCGGTAATCAGGCATGAGCATTTGCCCGAGCTTCTCTTCAATCGTCATTTTGCTGACTGCATAGTCGGCAAGCTGATACCGTTTCTGCTTCATGGTGCGGAAGGAGGCTTTTCCCTTCTTGTCTACTGTTAGAAAAGCTGTATCGCTTTTCTTGCCGGACTTAGCATGAATAACCGCTATCCCGGATTTCCCCGTCAGCGTCAATGTCCCTGCTGCCGTAATCTTCGCTATTTTCTTATTTGCGACCGACCATTTCACGTCATCTGTCTTGGTAAAATGACCATCCTTATATACCTTTATCGCTTCCATTTGCACACTATTTCCGGCAATATGACGCTCAACTTCAGGCAGGTTTTGATAGATGACAACATCCTGAATGCCATCATCCGGCTTTGGCGGCTTTTTCTTAGATGGACTGCTGAAGCCTGCTGTCAAAATGACGCTCAACCCTAGTAAAAGCAAGAACCATTTCCTCTTTCTCATCATTCATTCCCTCCCTAATGTTTAATCATTTCTGCGCTCAAATCCATCTGCTTCAAATGTCAGCGGCTGTTTCTTGCCATGCTTCCCCTTTAAGCTCGCATCCTGTACATACCAGCCCCGTCCATTGACGCTTGCATCTGTCTTGTAGGAGAAACGGATGGATTTCGTCCCAGCGGGAATCTGAATTTTTTCCTTTTCCCAATCATCGCTTTTACCGGTAAATTGTTTCACGCTTGTATACGTCTTCCCGTCTGAGGATATTTCCACATAGCCGTTATCGCTTCCTTCTTCAATCCTGAACCAGGTGCCGAAGCTTAACTCCGCCTTCTCTTTCGTGTTCACCTTGGCAGTCAGCGTATGGTGCAATTGATCGCCATAGCCTGCAAACCACGTATGGCTTCCCTTCTTGACCTTCACTGGAATGCTGTCGCCGACCTCTCTGGCAAAGCTTCGCCTAATTGGATTAATAGAAGGCGTATTACGGGTCGGGTGTACTCGGTTTGTGAGAACAATGGCAATCGTTTGATTAGAAGGACTCATCACAAGTGCGGTTCCTGTATAACCTGTATGACCGGCAGAGAATGTGTCCGCAAGCGAATCCATATACCAGCCCTGATTCAGTTCAAAGCCAAGGCCATGTTCATTGCCCGGAAATGCGGTGTTATAGTTCTTCATAATCAAATCAATCGTTTTCTTCTTCAGAATGCGCATCTTGCCGTATTTCCCGTCATTCAGATAGGCATGGGTAAGAATCGCTAAATCCTTCGCTGTCGAGAAAACGCCGGCATGACCGGCCACCCCGTCAAGCGACCATGCATTCTCATCATGCACCTCACCCCAGACCAGACCGCGGCCAATCTTTGGCTGATATTCGGTTGCAGCGATACGCTGCTTTAGATTTGCGGGAGGATTATACATCGTATCCTTCATGCCAAGCGGCTCTGTGATTGCTTTCTTCACAAATTCATCCTGCCTGAGACCGCTCCATTTCTCCACCAAGGCTCCCAGTGTAATCATGTTTAAATCACTGTATAAATAGGTTGTCCCTGGTTCATTGATCAATCCATGACCTAGTACAGATTGAATGCGGCTTTCCCGCGTACCCTCCTCTGCATACAAAGCCTTCCCGGCCGCAAATCCAGACGTATGAGTCAATAGCTGCCTGATAGTGATATCCTCCTTGCCTTTTGCCGAAAACTCTGGCAGATGCATGGCAACAGGGTCATCCAGCTGGAAGAATCCTTGCTCATATAGCATCATGACAGCCGTTGTCGTAAAAAGCTTACTAATAGAAGCTACGTCAAATATCGTGTCTGTTTTCATTACAATTGGCTTGTCCATCTCGGTGAACTTATCGTCCGTATAAACAGCCGAATAGCCATAAGCATCCTTTTGAACGATATGGCCGCTTCTGGCAACAAAGGTGACTGCACCAGGGGTTAAGCCGCTCTCAATATACTGGCCGATTGCTTGATCAATATCATCCAGGGCCGACTGCTTCATGCCGGCCATTCGTGCACTTGAAGGAATGAGAATCGGCAGCATGCGTCCGGGCTCATCCCAATAATGGGCGGGCTCGGAATGTCCTTTTGCATTTGTCATCGTTTGACCTCCGGACGGAATAAATATAGAAACAGCAACCAAGGTGCTAAGCAGAATCGGGGTGGCTTTTTTCATATCGTTCCTCCTCTTTATTGAATTGGCATACGAACGGTTAGGATGGTGAAATGAAGACACGGGGGAAGGGTCTAATAGAGGGAGTTTCGTGATGGATTCCTCTTATTCAAGCATACAATTTGTTTACTTAATTTTCCATCTGACATAAGTACTTGTTTCCACCACAAGCCTTAGGTCTATCTATTGGGATAATCCTGTTTTTCGTTCAAAAATGACAGGCTTCCGCAGAATAAGCCCATTCTGAAGGCTTAGTGTGTCACTAAGAATATGTTCTTACTACTTCATCAGGATGGTTCTTTCCGCTTACACTCCCCTTCTATTGTTTACTTGCTATAATGGAATTTAAGAGGGAGGGAGAATATGCTTCATCATATCGAAATCAATGTTCGTAATTTAAAGAATTCGGAGGTATTTTGGGGATGGTTCTTGGAGGAATTGGGATATGAACCTTTCCAAAAATGGGATAAGGGATTCAGTTATAAAGAGGGGAATACCTATCTTGTCTTTGTGCAAACTGAAGAACGATTCATGGATATTCCGTATCACCGGGGACGGACCGGTCTCAATCATCTCGCCTTCACTGCTAAATCGTCCAAGCATGTGGATGAGATGACGAGAAAACTGAGGGAAAAGGGGATACCGATACTTTATGAGGACCGTCATCCTTATGCAGGCGGTTCTGAGCATTATGCTGTTTTTTTCGAGGATCCGGACAGGATAAAAGTAGAATTGGCTGCAAACCTATGAGCTTGCAGCCAATTCTTCTAGGCGGAATCGGTTTTAATATTTGCGTTTTGCTTTCTTAGTTGATGGCAGAACGCTGTTTGATTTTCTGGGGAAATAACAACGAAATGATGGCTGGCATAATGAATCTCTAATTTTTCCATAGACAAAGCGGGGGCAGTGAATGGGTTTCTTGTTTCTCTTATGCTATGGATTTCCTCAATCTTGATTCTCTTCTTATAGGGGCCATATTGAATAGTGAGTATATCCCGTTCAATGGTATAGCCCGTTTTGAACCAAATCCAGATGAGGAAGAAACCGATTGGGAGCAGGAATATGTTCCGAATCCATTGCTGGTCAAGGAATTCTGGTACCATCCAAACACCCAATTCCGGGAAGAAAATAGGCGGAACGATAAACATTATAGCAAACAGCCACAA
The DNA here is from genome assembly GCF_051873915.1 of Pradoshia sp. Classification (NCBI taxonomy): domain Bacteria; kingdom Bacillati; phylum Bacillota; class Bacilli; order Caryophanales; family Bacillaceae; genus Pradoshia; species Pradoshia sp. The sequence goes on along the minus strand of NZ_JBJEFJ010000012.1, from coordinate 2,244 downwards.
AATGACCGTCATCCATCGATCTCTCTTGGATGGAAAATACATCTACACCCTTCCTTTCAAACAAGTATTTTCTACTTATGGCAGCTAGTTAACTTTTCAACTTATTCATCAAACTTGCTCGAAATATCTTCCACACTTGAGATTTCAGGAAGCTTCCCATGCTCGTCAGGGGAAATCATATAAGAGCCAGAATCATCCTTATGGCGAACAATCAATTCAACCCCATCTGCCCCCTTATTCTGCAAATCCTCATAATAATGGTAGATTCCTTCCTCTATCTTCTTTGCTTCCGATTCACGATAAGGTACTTTCAAATCCACATAGAGCGTTAACCATAACGTATCTTTCACCTCATCAATTGCTTGTGTTAGCAAAGGAATATGATTCACTTCCTCATTTCTGTATCCAACATTCAAATCAACCTTTTCCACATACGGGACATATTGATCGGCATGCCCCCATACAGACAGCCCTTTCTTTCGCCAAACTTCTTCCTCATAAAAATCTACGCTGCCATCTTTGGAATCCGGCCTCCACCAGGCATCAAAGGTGATGCCATCCTCTGCAGTCAGAGTCGCCGCATATCCAACCATATGCGTATAAAACCCATCACTCTCGATGATATGGATTCCGTATTTGTCCTCCATTTCCTCTTCCAGCGCCTTTGCTGCAGCCATCATCTGTTCCTCATCCCCATATATGGCCCGGTAGAAATAAATAGAACTGCAAACCAACAAGATCATCATGACGACTATGCCAATAAGCCATTTCTTCTTCATAAATTCCCTGCCTTCATTGAATAACACATCTATTGGAATATTATTACACTTTAATTATACGAAACAATCCAATGAAAGAATAGGAGTTTCTCATAACCGATACGTTTTCAAAAATTCCATAAATTCGATGGTCTTCGCATCCCTTTCCTTTATGATTGCATATGTCCCGGCATTCGGAAGATTGGATAATGCATAGCAAGGCACTTCCATGACACTGCCCTCCAAGAGCTCCCTTCTGACCGTCGAGGCCGGCAAAAAGGAAACCCCAAGCCCTTCGATGATAAATCGTTTCGTAATATGAATCTGGGACACCTTCATCATCTTCACCTTTGGATATTTCAAACGGATTTGCTTCTTTAATCCCTCCCAATAAACGGGGTGATTAATCGTTAGAAGAAAATTCTTGATCAGCACCTTCTCATCAGGCATGGTGGCCATTTCAGCGTCCATGCCATCATGCCGGGCAATCAAGAGCACATGCTCATTGTAAAGCGTTTCGTAATGAACCTCCGAATGCTTCGGAACCTAGACTATCACTGCAAGCTAGCATAGTTGGCTGGATTGCTCACATCATCGAGCAGGCACAGAATAATGTCATCTTTAGACCAGAGTCTTTCTTCATTGCAATAAATGCATAAATGATGACGAAAAAGCATGTTTTCTAATTCGTGAAAACACGCTTTTTATTTTCCTGATTTTGGTATAGTGAAAAGTAAAAAGGAGAAAAAAGAGAATGGAAATCAGCACTCTATTAAGCATGAAGGATTATGGCTTTGCTTTCGTCAATATATCCGAACCGCGCACGAATGAAACAGCCTTAAGAATTACCGTCTACGGAAGTGATCATGACACCTCCCTGCTCGTGGCGCCGAATGAGCCTGTTACAACCATCCACATCGATTTCCCTTCCTATATCACCTATTCCGTTACCTATGATGATTACACACTTTGGGATGAAGATGCCGTCTTTCAGGGAGAATCCTTCCGGCTTTATCAACAATCATCATTCATGGATTCCTTTATTCGTTCATCCTGCTTAGAAAAGACGATTATCGAAAGCATGCATCATTATGGCATACACTGTATCGAGCATTCCATTGAGGTGCTATCGACTTCCGTACCAACAATAAAAGTTGTTCCATCCATAACGAAGGAATAACCAGTTATCTGTTCTCAACAGACAATCCTTATGCTAAACTAGTTTTATCAAATTTTACCATTTCTTTCAGAAAGGAGACCTTCTGTTGAGACTTTCCTTGGAATTGATTCGTATTTTAGCTATTCTTCTCATTATTGGCGGATTATTAAGCAGCATCGTATTTACTCTATATGCAAGTTTTGGCTTTGAGATAGCCAACACGAACGGCGGCATGCCTGTCGGGATAGCCATCCTTCTCATTCTCTTTGTCTTGTATAGAAATAAACTTCAATTCTCCGGTTTCTATAAAGGAAAAGGAATGACGAA
>NZ_JBJEFJ010000011.1:0-3927 GCF_051873915.1 Pradoshia sp. | reverse complement strand
GTTTTGTTTAGTTTTCAAAGAACAATCTGTTTCGTTGTCGTTTTCAGCGACTTTAATATCATACCAAGTCAGCTTCATTTTGTCAACGACTTTTTTTATTTCTTTTTCGTCATCTGCCTCACTAGCAGCAGCGACGTTTATTAATATACCATCCTTTTTCCTATAGTGCAATAGTTTATATAAAAAAAGTTAGGTTGTCTTTTACAACCTAACTTTCATCACCCAATAATCCATTTTTGTACAATGACTAAAGCCGCCATTCCTGGTATACCTAAGATCCCTGAGATCATTGTCGTGGGGATATTAATAGGAATATGAATCCCATAGCTCCCTCCCGCTGCATTAATCAAAAATAACGCAACGGCGCCAAGCACAAGCTTGGCAATCAGGCTCCCCATTTGTTTCAGAGGATTACGCGGCACACCGGCAATCAACAAAAGCAGAATTAAGCCTATTGCAACAGCAATGAATACCCCTTGCTCCATAGCCATCCCTCCTAAGCGTTTACCTCACTTTATGAGACAAGCACTTCATTTAGAACAGCCCTGGGAGCAAATATTTAATGCAAAGAGACATTCCGTTTCTTTGCTTCTTTAAATAGATAATAGTACTTCAATTCACTTAACTTCGCTTGGCATATCGTATCGAAAGATGGATCGAAGCTCTTCTCAAACAAACCCTTATGGTTATACCAGTTAGCCTTCATCGTCTCGATATCATGGATAAGCTTTTGGTCGAATTCTCTGCGAAGCTTGCCTTTTCTTCGAAATAACACGCTGTCCCCTCCAAGCTGTATCCTACAATTCTCTTCTTCCTTCTATTGCCTTTGATAAAGTGACTTCATCCGCATATTCCAAGTCTCCGCCTACCGGCAGCCCATGGGCTATACGGGTGATTTTTATCCCAGTTGGTTTCAACAATCTAGAGATATACATAGCAGTGGCTTCCCCTTCGATATTCGGGTTGGTTGCGAGAATAACCTCCTGAACCGTCTCATCCTGCAATCTTGTTAAAAGGGCAGGAATATTAATATCCTCCGGCCCAATACCATCCATTGGGGATATGCTTCCATGAAGAACATGATACAAGCCATTAAACTCTCTCATTTTCTCCATAGCGATGACATCCTTCGGCTCCTGCACCACACAAACGATGGACCTGTCGCGATGTTTATCTTCACAAATATAACAAGGATCTTGATCAGTAATATGCCCGCATACAGAGCAGTATGTCAGATTGCGCTTCGCATTTACGAGAGCTTTAGCGAAATCAAGAACCGTGTCTTCCTTCATACCTAACACGAAAAATGCCAGTCTGGCAGCCGTTTTCGGGCCGATTCCTGGCAGTTTCATGAAACTGTCTATCAACTTTGATATTGGTTCAGGATAGTGCATTTACTTACTCCTTACATGAAGCCTGGCGGTAGATTCAATCCTTTTGTGAATTGGCCCATTGTGCTGCTAGTAAGCTCATCAGCTTTTCTTAGAGCATCATTTGTGGCAGCAAGCACCAAGTCTTGAAGCATTTCGATATCATCTGGGTCTACCACTTCTTCTTTGATTTTTACTTCAACGATTTCTTTATGCCCAGTAACGATGACAGTTACCATGCCGCCGCCAGCTGTTCCTTCAATTTTCTTTTGGCCAAGCTCTTCTTGTGCTTCAGCCATTTTCTTTTGCATTTTCTGCATTTGCTTCATCATATTTTGCATATTGCCCATTCCACGCATGTGTATAGCCCTCCAATTATTCTTTTATTTCCACTAGCTCATCGCCAAATAATTCCCTTGCTTTGACGATCAGCGGATCTTCCTCAGCAGGTTCCTGACTGCTCTTTTCTTCGTCATTATCTGTTTTTTGATTAGCAACATATTCTTCCCGGATTTTCTTCCAGGCATCCTCTGGGACACCTACAATGTCAAAGCTGCTGCCTGTGATTTGAAGAAGAGTCGATTTCAGGCCAGAAATGAATTCCTGGTTATTCATTGCCATTTGGCAGTGGATTTCATACTTGAATTTTAGCACAAATGCCTGTTCAGAGGCAGCAACTGGTTCTGCATCGTTCAAAAGGGCAGCTTGTGAGCGTTTGAGTGATTCAAGCATCTCTGCCCAGCTGCCTTTTATTTTCATTAAGGCAGGTTTTGTTGCGCTCTTCAGCACTTCATTTACACGTCCTACAGGCACTTTAAAGGATCGATTAGAGACCGCTGCCTTCTTCGGCTTATCCTTCGGCGTCATCCCTTGGTCACCTGGTGCTTGGGAACGCAAGGAGTTGATTTCTGATTCCAAGTGATTAATACGTTCGACGAGCTTCTTCACAGCAGCATCATCGACACCGCCCGAAGCCGCTTTTACCGGTGCATCGGACTGGCACAATTTCACGAGGAGTACTTCCAAGGAAATTCTCGGATGGGTCGACCATTTCATTTCTTGGATGGATTGGTTCCATTGATCAATCCATGTGTACAGGCTCTCAGGGGCAATCCCTTCAGCCAGCCTCTTGAAATCATCATCTATATAGACTCTTTCCAAGGAATCCTCCAGTCCAGGCGCCGCCTGGAACAAGAGCATGTCCCGGTAGAATAAGATCATATCTTCAACAAACCGGACGGGGTCTTTCCCCATTGCCAGCAAGTCTTTCAATTGACCGAGCGCTTCTGCTGTATCCTTTTCATGAATTGCTTTAACAATCTTGGTCAGGAATGATTGAGAAACAGCCCCCGTAACCGTCAAGGCATCCTCCATTGTCACCCGGTCAGAACCGAATGAGATTGCCTGGTCAAGCAAGCTTAGCGCATCCCTCATTCCGCCCTCAGCCGCTCGTGCAATGACGGAAAGTGCTTGTTCTTCGTACTCAACACCGCTTTCCCGTAAGATTCGTTCCATTCGGCTGACGATATCCTGCGGGGTAATTCGTTTGAAATCAAAACGCTGACAACGAGAGATAATGGTGAGAGGAATTTTATGCGGTTCTGTCGTCGCTAGGATGAAAATGACATGGGCCGGCGGTTCTTCCAATGTTTTGAGCAGGGCGTTGAAGGCACCTGTCGATAACATATGAACTTCATCAATAATGTAGACTTTATACTTAACAGAAGATGGTGCATATTTTACTTTATCCCGGATATCCCGGATCTCTTCTACCCCATTATTAGAGGCAGCATCTATCTCTAAACAATCGGATATTGAACCATCTGTGATCCCTCTGCAGGCAGCACATTCATTGCATGGCTCACTGACAGGAGCATGTTCACAGTTCACAGCCTTTGCCAAGATCTTGGCAGCACTTGTTTTACCAGTTCCTCGAGGACCCGAGAACAAATAAGCGTGGGATATTTTCTGCTGCATCAAGGCATTTTGAAGCGTTTTCGTTACGTGTTCCTGTCCGATTACATCCTCAAAGGATTGCGGACGCCAGACACGGTATAATGCTTGATATCCCAATTTCCTTGCCCCCCTTACATAGTCCCCTTTATTATATCGTAATCGGCCGTATTTACAAACGGCAATCCATACAAAAAAACCATCCTCCGCTGTGGTGAGAATGGTTTAAGTTCTATATGTAAAATTAACTGCCGTGCACCCTCCGTTGATAAGTATCCATAAGCGGAACCATTGCAGTTAGCTCGGCCCAGGCTGCCCTGCGGCACATGGGAGTTCTTACTTACTGCTGCTTCCTTCCGGACCTGACAGGGTTCGTAAGTTCCCATTGCGCAGGACCCAGACGTCAACACCACTTACAATGGTCAGACCTTACAGAGTACTTACCGAAGGAGGGAATTCAGTCTTGCTAGAGCGGATTGCAAGTACAGGGCACCGCTACCTCCCCACCTAGCACGGCAAATTTGAAACCAATAGTTAGGTGTGCCGTAAATGACACATAAATAAGTATAACCATTTACATGAAAAAAAGCAATCCCCACTCCAT
>NZ_JBJEFJ010000010.1:59538-72649 GCF_051873915.1 Pradoshia sp. | reverse complement strand
TACGGACAGTTAACCTCCCGCCTAAGCTTCTCGGAAATCTTGCAATATTTTGGTGGGAGTCATACTGTCCGTTCATGCGGGACTAAAATTTTTGGATAGGTGTGGATTTATGGATAAGAAAATAGGATTTATCGGCTGCGGAAACATGGGCAGAGCTATGCTAGGGGCACTGATGAAAAGTGAACAAATCAGCCCGGATTCCATCATGGCATCCGTCCGAACGGAATCCTCGCTGCATGAATTGAAAGAGAAATGGCCCATTCGGACGACCTTAAACAATCTTGAAGTTGCCCAGCAATCCGATATTATCATTATGGCAGTCAATCCGGCTCAATATGAGAGTGTCTTAAAGGAAATAAGAGAAGTGATTACGTTTGATCAAATCATCGTCTCGATTGCTGCTGGCATCAAGCTTGAGCAAATGGATGTGTGGATTGGGAAATCGTCAAAAATCATCAAAACGATGCCGAATACGCCTGTTCTCGTTCAGGAAGGAATGACCGCCATTTGTTCCAATGAGCATGTACTTGATACAGAGATGGAGCTAATGCGGGAGTATTTTCAATTATTCGGAGAAGTAGAAGTGATGGAGGAAGAGCAGTTTGATGCGTTTATCGCCCTTTGCGGTTCATCCCCTGCTTATATTTTCATGCTGATTGAAGCAATGGCAGATGGAGCCGTTAAGCTAGGAATCCCGAGAAAGCAGGCGATTAAGATGGCGGAACAAGCGATTCTTGGTTCAGCTAAGCTTGCGATGGATACCGGCATACATCCGGCTGAGCTGAAAGATATGGTTTGCTCGCCAGGAGGCTCAACCATTGCAGCTGTATCTGCACTCGAGGAGCGGGGTTTCCGCTCAGCCGTTATCCAAGCAATGGAAGTATGTGCACGGCAATCAAAGAAAATGAATGATGAATTATAAGGGAGAAAGAAGCAATCAAGCGTTATGGCGCATGGTGGCTTCTTTTTTTGGAAAAGTGATTGATTATTCTAAATTCATAGTTGACATGTAGGATTACTTGATATTATGATGTGAGTACATTCATACATCTAGCTGATCGGACAACCGAAGGCATACCGGATTTCTATACCGGTATGCCTTTTTGTATGGGCTGGTTTGCCTATCGGGATTAAAACAGTATGAATGAAGAGCAAAAGAAAAGAATGGGGGAATTCACATTGAAAATGTCAAAGATCCTTTTAGGGGTATTATGCGTAGGGCTGTTATTAGCCGGCTGCGGGGATGGTGCTTCGAGTGGAGAAGGAGGAGGCAAGGTAGAGCTTTTGAATGTTTCCTATGATCCAACACGTGAATTATATCAAGAATTCAATGAAGAGTTTATTAAGCATTGGAAGGAAGAAACAGGTGAGGAAGTCACCATTCAGCAATCACATGGAGGCTCTGGGAAGCAAGGACGATCAGTCATTGATGGATTAGAGGCAGATGTAGTGACACTTGCTTTGGCCTATGATATCGATGAAATCGCTGCGAATGGACTGATTGAGAAGGATTGGCAATCCAGATTGGTCAGTAATTCAACTCCTTATACATCGACGATTGTATTCCTTGTTCGGAAAGGAAATCCAAAAAATATTGAAGACTGGGATGATCTCGTTAAATCGGATGTGTCTATCATTACCCCTAATCCGAAAACATCAGGGGGTGCACGATGGAATTACCTTGCTGCCTGGGCGTATGCAGAAGAAACCTATAATAAAGATGAAAAAAAGGTTAAGCAATTTATGAAGGATATTTATCAAAATGTTGAGGTGCTTGATTCCGGTGCACGCGGGGCAACGACCACATTCGTCGAAAGAGGGATAGGAGATGTGCTGATTGCCTGGGAGAATGAAGCCTTCCTTTCATTGAATGAGCTAGGTGAGGACGAATTTGAAATCGTGGCGCCATCCATTAGTATTCTTGCTGAACCGCCGGTCGCTGCTGTCGATAAGATTGTCAAGAAAAAAGGCACGAAGAAAGTGGCTGAAGCTTATTTAGAATACTTGTACAGTGATAAGGGACAGGAAATTGCCGCGAAGAACTATTACCGTCCAAGGAATGAGGATATTATGAAGAAATATTCGGACCAATTTCCTGAGATTGAATTAGTGACAGTTGATGAGCGGTTTGGCGGCTGGGAAAATGCCCAGAAGGTCCATTTCAATGATGGCGGTTCATTTGATGATATTTATACAAAATAAATAAGGTCGATTGTCTTTGCCTTTATTTAATAGAAAAGTAGGGATGCTGAATTGGCGATTAAACGAATTAAAGCCAAGCCTGTACTGCCTGGTTTTGGATTGACAATGGGATTTACCGTTTTGTATTTAGGTGTGCTAGTCCTGCTGCCCTTATCGATGGTATTGCTTAAATCAACCACTCTCGGCTTTTCGGGATTCATTGATACAATTAGTGATCCACGAGCAATTGCGGCCTACAAGGTCAGCTTTGGCACCGCCTTTGCAGCCGCTTGTGTCAATGCCATTTTTGGCGTGCTGATTGCATGGGTTCTGACTCGTTATACGTTTCCTGGAAGGAAGCTTCTTGATAGTTTGGTAGATTTGCCTTTTGCCTTGCCGACAGCTGTGGCGGGGATTTCATTAACTACCCTGTATGCATCAGAAGGATGGGTTGGACAATTCTTTTCCTTCAAGATTGCCTATACACCAATTGGTATCATCATGGCTCTTGTCTTTATTGGATTGCCGTTTGTCATTCGAATGGTACAGCCGGTTTTGGCGAATATCGATAAAGAGGTGGAAGAAGTATCCACCATCCTCGGCGCGAGCAAATGGAAGACATTTCGTTATGTCATCTTTCCGGAGATTATACCTGCCTTAATAACCGGCTTTTCCCTTTCTTTTGCGAGGGCACTGGGAGAGTATGGCTCTGTTGTCTTTATTTCTGGCAATATGCCTTTTAAGACAGAGATTGCTCCCCTCGTGATTATGACAAAGCTTGAGCAATATGATTATGCGGGCGCGACAGCTATTGCATCGGTTATGCTGCTTTTTACCTTTCTTATTTTGCTGCTGATCAATATGCTGCAATGGTGGTCCGGAAGGAAGTTTATGAATGGTTAAGGGGGTTGAATAATGGGGATTCCACAAATAGATTTACACACTAATACAGCTGCACGCCGGGAGAGGGGGGAGTCCTCCTGGGTTAAATATATCTTGATAGGCATTACGGTCTTATTTCTTGCCTTATTTTTGTTACTGCCATTGGCAGCCATCTTCCTGAAGGCCTTTGAAAAAGGGATGTCTGTTTACATAGCCTCTATTACTCATCCTGATGCGGTTGCTGCCATTAAGCTGACGCTCATCGTTGCATTTATTGCCGTTCCGTTAAATGCGTTATTTGGAATATGTGCAGCTTGGGCAATTTCCAAGTATCAGTTTAAGGGAAAGAATCTCCTGATTACGTTAATTGATATTCCTTTTGCTGTCTCGCCTGTCATTGCGGGATTGGTCTTTATTTTATTGTTTGGCACAAGCGGTCTTTTTGGAGAGTTTCTTTTTAACAATGACATAAAAATTGTCTTTGCGCTCCCTGGCATTGTACTGGCAACATTGTTTGTCACCTTTCCATTCGTGGCAAGAGAGCTTATTCCCTTGATGCAGGCACAGGGGACGGCGGAGGAGGAAGCCTCACTAATCTTGGGGGCTGGAGGGTTTAAGACATTTTGGAGGATTACCTTGCCAAACATCAAATGGGGACTTCTTTATGGAATTATCCTTTGTAATGCCCGTGCTGTAGGCGAGTTTGGAGCTGTTTCAGTCGTATCAGGACATATTCGCGGCCTGACAAATACAATGCCGCTCCATATCGAAATTCTTTATAATGAATATCAATTTTCGGCTGCTTTTGCTGTCGCATCCATCATGTCACTGATCGCCATCATCACTTTGATCGTAAAGAACTTGATTGAGTGGAAATCAGGGTATCGCTCAACTAAGGCAGGCTAGGAGGAATCGAGATGAAAATTACGATTGAAGGGGTTAGCAAATCATTCGGGGATGCCGCTATTCTTCACGATATCGATTTAGCAATAAACAGTGGTGAATTAATGGCCATCTTAGGTCCCTCTGGTTCAGGAAAGACGTCCTTGCTTAGAATCATCGCGGGATTGGAGAGTCCGGACGGTGGAAGAATCAAATTCAATGGGAAGGATTATACGGAGCGGCATGCAAAGGAGAGAAATCTCGGATTCGTTTTTCAGCACTATGCGCTGTTCAGAAATATGACCATCTATGAAAATATTGCTTATGGCCTAAAGGTTAAACCAAGGAAGAGCAGGCCTTCAAAGCAGCAGATTGATGATAAGGTGCACGAGCTTTTGGCCTTGATCAAGCTGGAGAATTATGCCCGCCATTACCCAGCGCAGCTATCTGGGGGACAAAGACAGCGGGTAGCGCTCGCCCGGTCGCTTGCTGTGGAGCCGGAAGTGCTTCTTCTGGATGAACCTTTCGGCGCATTAGACGCGAAGGTACGTAAAGAGTTACGAAGGTGGCTGCGGAATTTGCACAACGACTTTGATATCACAAGTGTTTTCGTCACTCATGATCAGGAAGAGGCCATGGAGGTGGCGGACAGAATCGTCATTATGAACAATGGACGTGTGGAACAGGTTGGAACTCCGCTTGAAGTATATGAACATCCTGCTTCCGCTTTTGTACTGGACTTCCTCGGCAATGTGAATTCCTTGAGCGGAAAGGTGAACGGCGGGATTCTAGAAACAGGGAGCTATCGGATTGAACTGCCTGATTATAAGAAAGTAAATGAAACAGAGGGGATTGGCTATGTTCGTCCGCACGATCTGGATATTGATAAGGATCGTTTGACGGAGAATTCGATTGAATCCATTATCGAGCATATCCATCCAGTTGGTTCGGTTGTCAGGATAGAAATGCTCCGAAGAGATAACGGGGAAATGATTGAGGCAGAGATACCTAAAAGCCTCTATCAATCCATGGCCATTCAAGTTGGCGAGCATGTATTTGTGACGCCAAAATCAGTCAAAATGTTTCTTGACTACTCCATCTAGAAACCATTACATTGTACGGTATTAAAGGATAGATACATCATGGCATAAATGTATCTGTCCTTTCTTTTTTTGTCAGATAACTACAGTCTTTCAATATATACGATGAAATTTGTCAAAAAAAATAGATAATTGCTTGTCATTATTCTATATAGGCTTCATCAACCTCCAGGTTTTTTATGAATCCTATGGTACGCTTAACCATATTTATGGCCGTTAAGGAGGAATGCCATATGGATGGTGAACGATTACTGAACAATCTTCTCAGGTTAAAAGGAAGAGAACTCCGAATCATATACGCATTCTTAGCGAAGACTTCGCTTCCCCATTTATTGTCCACTTTGTCTAAAACGATTCTGTCAAAGGATGATTGTACGTATTTGACAAGCAAAGTCGCATCTATGTCTGCCTCTCTTGACAAACGGAGCGATACAGACATTCAACTAGATCTTTTTCAAGAACTATGCCAGTTGATAGGAAGACACGATATGTATATCCAGAATATTAGTCAATTAAGAAAGCAATGTGAAGAAATTGTTTTGGAAACTCATAAGCAACTAGTGAAACAGGACAAGCTATTTGCAGCATTCATCAAGAAAATGCCGTCTGAATCTAGACTAGAACATTTGGTCCACTATCAGCTGGAACGCTTAATGGATGAAATGGACTTATATTTGAAGGAGGAACCGAAGAATAGACAAGCGACCATTTACGCTCTGCTTTATTCCGGCCTTCAATCCCTTTCGACCGACCAGCAGGATAACCTAAAGAATAGCTTACAAATCAATGATGTTACTCCTGAAAGTCTCATGCCAATCTTCGTAGATAAAGGCTTGAAAGAGAGCATTGAGATTCTGCAGAGGATTGCTGGACCCAAGATATATGAAGCCATCCCATCCATTCTGTTCTTTCTTACGAAAAAGCAGACTCAATCGTCCGGTAACCGGACAGAGGTGGCAAACCCTCTGCCTGATTTTCTTCTGTCTCCATTATTGATCAATCCTTTTATTCTGAAAGGAAGAGCCTTGCTTGTTAATTATCATCATAAATCCATAAAGAGAAGGTTATTGCCCTACTTTCTCTTTCAAATTACGTTCCTATCCTATGCTGAACCGGAGGAAGTAGAAGAAGAGGACAGATTGATTCACTTATGGATGAGCCGATCAACTGCCTATAAGGATTTGCATTATCATTCCAATCTGTTGGAAATGCAGCATATTGAAACAAGCGATTCATTGAATAAGGCGGAGAATAAACTAACAGAGATTGAGAATAGAATGAACCAGGAGAAAAAGCTTATATTGGAAGAAAAGGAGAAGATTAAGGGGGCTTTAACGTATATTGATATACGTGCCTTGAAGATATCAGATGCTTTTACACGACTGTCAGAGCAATATGAAAACAGTCAAAGAACGATTCGGGATATCGAGTCCCTAAAACGTTCTGATCGATTAGAAACGAGCGTGATGAAACAGGTATCCACTAAATTGATGAATATGACTGCTTCACTGGACATCCTATCTGAAAAGAGAAGAAGTGATTATTTATTAAGTTTGATGGTTGAAGAGGTAATCACTTCGGAGAACGACTTCAAAGATGCTGAAAAGGCAAATATTAAGAGAAGCACTGCAACCATTGATAGACTTGCTGAAATGAAACGGACTGTTTTCAAGGAAAAGGAGCGCTGCAGAGCAAAGCTTAGCAGGATTGAGAACCAGCAAGAAGGAGTCATGAAAAAGCTTCAAACATTGGAAAAAACCAATAAAGGGCTTAAGGAATGGCTGACCGTTGGGGAAAAGCAATAGAAAAGGGCTTGGGTTACTACAACCAAGCCCTTTTCCTATTTACTAGATAACAAAAGAATGATAGAGCTGCAGAATAACAGGACTGAGTAAGGAACCAAATACGGCGCTCAAGGTCATGGATACTGAGCTCATAGAAAAGGCTGTCTCACCGATTTCGGCTGTTTTTGAAGTGCCTATTGCATGGGAGGCACAACCCATGGCTATTCCAAGGCTGATAGGGCTTGTAATCTTTATGAGGCGTAAGAATTGCGGCCCTAAAATAGCTCCTGAAAAACCGGCAAACATGACAAATATGGCAGTCATGCTCGGAATGCCGCCCGCCTGGCTTGAAAGTTCAATGGCAATCGGCGTAGTAAACGATTTTGGCATAATTGAATACAAAATCCGCTCATTTATTCCCGCTGCCATCGCGAGCAGAATACCGCTCACCATACCTGCCAGAACCCCGCAAAAAACACCGCTTAAAATGACATATTTATAATCGGCCAATACCTTCCTTTGCCTGTATAAAGGATAGGCAAGCGCAACGATGGCAGGACCAAGGAACTGATTGATCCATGTACCGCCAATCATATACGTATCATAGCTAATATTAAATAGATTTAAGAGAATAACAATGATGATTGTTGTCGTTAGAATCGGTATGAGAAAGGTATATGGATAGGATATATACAGCTTTCTCATATATAGAAAGACGATAATGGTAAAGAGTATGATAATAAGTGCTGATAGGATATGATTAATCACTCATGGATTCTCCCTTCTTGCTTCCGGGCAGCAACCTCACTGATAGCGCCGGTAATGGCGAGTGTCATCAGTGTACTGATGAAAATGACAGCAATAATAATGGCCCCTTTTAGCGAAAATAGATTCCCATACTTCATGATGCCGACACATACAGGTACAAATAAAAGAGGCAGAATACCTAACAGAAAATTTGATCCCACATTCACCCATGTTGGGGGAATGATGCCGATGACCAGTAAAGCAAACAAAAGAAGCATCCCAACCACACTGCCGGGAATCATAAAATTCAGCGTTTGCTGGAGCCATTCTCCTATGTAATAAAAAATGAATAAAAGACCCGTTTGAAAGAGCAGCTTAACTATTTTCATTGTTTAATCGTTCGGCTTCAACTCAAGCGAGAATACATGTTTTAAAGAGGGTGGTTAAATGGTTGAATTAGCCAAGAACGGTTGTCACCTGCCTTTTATGCTATAAATTGATATTACGCCTTTGCATAAATATGTCAATTGTTTTGCTGAGATAATGCTGGGTGCCTCTGTTGTTTACTAAGCCATGACAATATTTCAATTTCAAAATATTTCTTGTTTTGTAGAGGATATTTTTTGGCTATGTCGAATTATAAAACAAATATTAAATGCGAATTGAAATGGTGGTCAGAAAGCAATGAAGCCCATATTAATGGAACATGATGAATATATAGAGCTTATTGAAACGTGGCTGACTAAGGAAGAACCTTACCTTTACAAGGAATACTTGAATTCTATCAAGATGGACCAGGATAGAAAGGGAGAGTTAATCAGCCAGTGGGAGATTCCCCGTAGAATGATGTTCAGTCAATTGGTCGATACAATCAAAGGAACAATCTCTGAAAAAGCGATAAAAGAGATGGCCAGAAAGGTTGCCTCGGAGCGGATGGATGTTATCAATATTGGCGAGGTTTTGTATAATATCAACCAAGGAAGACGTGTTATTGTCAATTCAATCATGACAATCGATATACCTGTTGCCGCACTTCAAATCGTCATCAATAACGTGAACAAGCAATTTGATATCTTCAGCTATGAACTGGTATCTACCTATTCGCATCTGGCAAATAAGGTTATTGATGAAAAGACGTCGTTCATCAACGAAAACCATAAGGATAAACTAGCGCTGCTCGGCCAAATCTCCTCCAGTTTTGTCCATGAATTCCGCAATCCGTTGACAGCTGTGATGGGGTTCAATAAGATCTTGAAAAAGGAATATCCGAATATGAAGTATTTGGATATCATGGATTATGAATTGAATCAGCTGAATTTCCGTATTACCCAGTTCCTTCATACCTCAAAGGCAGAACTAAACGAAGATTTAGTGGTCGTCATCTCTATTAAGCAGCTCATAGAGGAAATCAAGCAATTGAGCTATGCGAGTATTATTGATACAAACGTCTATGTGGAGATTGATGTGCCCGATCATCTTATTATCAAGGCTAGCAGAAACGGTTTGAAACAGGTCATTTTGAATTTATTTGTTAATTCTATTGATGCCTTAAAAAATGTTCCCTCTGAGCGTATCATTAAAGTAAAGGCAGGAGTCAAGGATAATCAGCTGATGATCTGTATTTCTAATAATGGACCGATGATTGAAAAGGAGTATATTGAATCGATTTTTGAACCGTTTTTTACGACGAAGGAATTAGGTACAGGAATTGGGCTTTATGTCTGCCGGAAAATAACCGAAAGCTATGATGGCTATTTACTATGCACATCTACCCCAGAATGGACCACTTTTTGTGTCCATTTACCTGGATCCTTTATCATGTCAGAAGAATAGTTGGTCGATTTACCAAATATTGATATTGTCATATAGAGTTAAATCTGATAAAGTACTTGTTAAATGAATATGGTTACCTTTAAGAGTAGTCCAGAGAGGCTGACAAGGTGCGCGTGAATGAATTGAGAGATATAGACCCGTAGTATAGGTATATACTATAGGTGTATACTATTAGTCATACAATCAGCACTTGCCTCAAATGGGCAGGTGCTTTTTTTATGCCATAAATTATGAGGAGGATACATCAACCATGAAAATAGAAGATAAGGAATATTCGTTTGAACCGGTTCCGCAGGAGAAACGGAATAATTTTTGGAAAATGCTTGTTGTTATGCTTGGTTTCTCCTTTTATTCAGCGAGCATGTGGGCTGGAGGTTCACTTGGAGAAGGCTTAACGTTCGCTCAGATGATTGGTGTCGTCATGCTTGGAAACTTAATTCTTGGAGCTTTTACCGGCTCATTAGCCTATATCGCGGCAAGAACAGGTTTATCTACCCACTTGCTTGCCCAGTATTCATTTGGACAAAAGGGTGCTTATATTAGTTCATTCATGCTATCCATTACACAGATTGGCTGGTTTGGGGTCGGCTTAGGGATGTTTGCCTATCCCGTTCATAAAGTTACTGGGATGCCGCTAGTTCCGCTAATCGTCATCTCTGGAATTCTCATGACATCAACAGCCTTCTTTGGAATGAAAGCATTAACGATTATCAGCTTTGTAGCTGTTCCATCCATTGCAATTCTTGGAAGCTTTAGTGCTGGTAAAGCTATTACAGACATGGGCGGAGTGGAACAATTATTCGCTTATACACCAGAAACATCACTTGGAATCGCGGCAGCTTTAACCATTACCATTGGATCTTTCATCAGCGGAGGTACTTTGACGCCTGACTTTACACGCTATGCTAAAAATAGCAGGCATGCGGTGAGCACGACAGTCATTGCTTTCTTCTTAGGGAATACACTGATGTTCCTGTTCGGAGCTATTGGTGTTATCGCCACCGGACATAATGATATTTCAGATGTGATGATTAGTCAGGGAATCATCCTGCCGGCCATCTTCGTTCTTGGATTAAACATTTGGACAACAAATGATAACTCTTTATATGCTTCAGCTTTAGGGTTTGCAACTATGTTTAAAAGACCGAAAGTTATGATGGTTCTGATTAATGGGACAATCAGTACAGTGTTCGCCCTTTTCTTATACAATCATTTCACAACCTGGCTGACCTTCTTAGGGTCTACACTACCGGCAATCGGTTCGATTATCATTGTTGATTATTTCTTCTTGAAGAAACGTCAGTATATTGCCTATGGAAAGGCTAAGATAAAAGATGTCAACATGGCTGCGGTCATTGCCTGGGCAGCCGGAGTTATTGCAGGGTTAACATTGCCAGGCGTATCATCCTTAAATTCCTTGTTAGTAACAGGAATCAGTTACTTTATCCTTGTTAAAGTAATGAAAACAACAACCGTAACCGAAAATATAGAAGAGGAAGAGATTATTTATGAACAAGTGGTCTAATGCAAAAATACTTGGAAGAGAAGGACTATGGGATCTATTCATTGAGGATGGAAAATTCACGAAAATTCTCCCTGCCGGGCAAGAGCAGACAGAGGGATTGGAAACCGTTGATGTAAAGGGTCGGCTGATTTCCGCTCCATTCATCGAGCCGCATATTCACTTGGATACGACATTGACTGCCGGACAGCCCCGCTGGAACGAGAGCGGCACATTATTTGAAGGTATCCAAAGATGGTCTGAACGGAAGGAATTCTTGACGAAGGAAGATGTGAAGGCCCGTGCGAAGAAGGCGTTGTCCTGGCAGATTGCCGGCGGGATTGGCCATGTACGCACACATGTTGATACAACTGATCCATCTCTCGTTGCTCTTGAAGCCATGCTTGAAGTGAAAGAAGAAATGAAGCCGTATGTGGACCTTCAAATCGTGGCTTTCCCGCAAGAAGGCATTCTCTCCTATCCAAATGGGCTTGAGCTTCTGGAGGAATCCATGAAGATGGGGGCGGATGTTGTTGGAGGGATCCCGCATTTCGAATTCACACGTGAGGATGGAGTAGACTCCATTCGTGAATTATTTAAATTGGCGAAGAAATATGATAAGCCGATTGATGTTCACTGCGATGAAATTGATGATGAACAATCCCGATTCGTGGAGGTAGTCGCAAGAGAGACGATTCATCATGATTATCAAGGTAGAGTAACAGCTAGCCACACAACAGCAATGGGGTCTTATAATGATGCCTATGCCTATAAGCTTATGCGTGTGCTGCGTCTTGCTGAGCTTAACTTTGTTGCCAATCCGCTTGTGAATATTCATTTGCAGGGCCGTTTTGATACGTATCCAAAGCGCCGCGGATTGACTCGTGTAAAAGAGCTTGGCCAAAACGGATTAAACGTGTGCTTTGGTCACGATGATATCATGGACCCTTGGTATCCAATCGGTAATGGAAATATGCTGCAGGTTCTTCACATGGGTCTGCATGTATCTCAGCTGATGGGTTACAGCGAAATAAAGGACAGCTTAAAGTATATTACTTCTAACAGTGCGAAAACCTTGCACTTGGAAGGCTATGGGATTGAAGAAGGAAATGAAGCTAACTTCATCGTATTGAATGCAGAGGATGGCTATCATGCTGTTCGACTGCAGGCAGAAGTACTATATTCTGTACGTTCCGGCCGCATTATTGCTAAAACAGAGCCAAAGCAAACGAATGTTTTCTTTGAAGAAAAGCAGCCAATCGATTTCATGCAGGATTAATAAGAAGAATTCCAAGTGAGGTTTGGACATAGATAAATTTGACGTGTTTAAAATCGAATGTTGAACTGAAATATAGGTTTAGTTAATCTAAAGTGTTGATTTACGTTGCAGGCGGCGGAGAAGCCGGGAGCCTCCTCGAGTGCTTTTTCGCATCTGCGGGATCTCCCCCTGTCCGTAACCTTTGCAAGGAGTCAACGGTCTGAAACATTAATCAAGCGTATGCTACTAACAATATCACGAAAGAACGCCGAATTATTTTAAAGTGCAGTTTAAAATAGTTCGGCGTTTTTTGTTGGAAATCTTTTGTCAAAGCCTCATTGTCGTATTTCGAGAATTATTTGGTGTTCTTTTGGGACTTGACGGCGGCACTCGAAAATAGCCTTGATGAAAAGGATGAAAGAATTCCTTCTCGAATCCGAAGATGGACCCTTACATAGCCTTTTTTCTGTGAAAGGGGCAATTCATGATAGACATCATTCTTTATTGGATGCATTCTTTTGTTTTCTCTTAAAGTAAGACCAAATAAATTGAAGAAGAACCGCTACCATTACACCAATAAGAGTATCGTTCATTCGATCGAAAGCGTAATTCTCTGTTCGTTTCTCGAAAACAAATACTAATAAAATCGTTAATGCTACCTGATGCATAATCTGTTGGCTCAATTTTAACCATTTTGTCATATAGCCGCCTAATAGTATTAATAGACCTAAACTTAATCCATTTATCGTTAAATGGTTAGCAATTAAAACCACGATTGGAATCCCGACAATTGTCCCAATTACACGCTGAATCGCTAATTTAATCGTTTTATCTGTTGTTGCCTGAATACATATAATAACGGATAAAGGCGCTAAGTAAGGGTGTTCAGAACCTAAAAGCCGTGATAGTTCCCACGATAAGGAGGATCCTATCGCGATTTTCC
>NZ_JBJEFJ010000010.1:49202-59438 GCF_051873915.1 Pradoshia sp. | reverse complement strand
GAAAATGATTCATACTGAGAGCGTATATGATTAACCATCGTTTACCTCTTACTATTATGATTTCTATAACCTATTTAAGTGAATGAAAAAAGAAATTTATTTAGGGGAGTAAGAAGCAAGCAGCCGCGATTTTCGACATAACTATATAACCAAGAGACTATCTACATCCACCCAGAAGTTCTGCCTAACAGTAGTGTAAACCAGTATAGATTGACTTAAACAAAATAGAAGGAAGTTCATAATCAGGGGAGAAACGAAAGATAAACTATTTTTGACCGAACTTCAGGAACCTGGTATCTGAATGATGAGGTAAGAACATGTTCGATGACTGTTTTTTTGTGAAAGCACTCTTCCCACAGCATCTGTAAATCGGGAATCTAATTCTAGTTCCTGTCTCACCTCTCGTCTGCCGAATGTCTTTTCGTATGTAGAAAACGAGCAGTTAATCTAGCTATTGAAAAACCTTTTATTTAAGTGTCTACAAATATAGAATCTATTTCTTCCACTCTTTGAATATAGATAGTTTAGAAAGGTCACGGGCGTAGTATCCCGGAAATATACGAGGGAGGTAGGAAGAAGTTGAATAAGCATTTAGCTTTATATCACCACTATAGCGGAACGGAATTACATGCAAAAGGCTGGCAGCAAGAGGCTGCTATTCGAATGCTTTTGAATAATTTACATGAAGATGTTGCAGAGAATCCGGAGAATCTCATTGTATACGGCGGGACGGGAAAAGCAGCGAGAAACTGGGAAGCGTTTCATACCATCATTCATTCGTTGAATGCCTTGGAAAATGACGAGACCCTGTTAGTTCAATCGGGAAAGCCGGTCGCCGTCTTCCGAAGTCATGAGTTTGCACCTCGTGTGCTGCTGGCTAATTCTAATCTAGTTCCGGCATATGCAAAATGGGAGGTATTTCATGATCTTGAGCGAAAAGGGCTTATCATGTATGGCCAGATGACAGCAGGAAGCTGGATTTACATAGGCTCACAAGGAATTGTTCAGGGGACATATGAGACTTTTGCGGAATGTGCGCGACAGCATTTTGGCGGGACGCTGGCAGGGACGATTACGGTTACGGCAGGCCTCGGAGGAATGGGAGGTGCACAACCGCTTGCCGTGACGATGAACGGTGGTGTTTGTGTAGCCATTGAGGCTGATGAAAAGAGAATTGACCGGAGAATAGAGACAAGATATGCCGATTATAAAGCTTCTTCCCTGGAGGAGGCTGTAAAAATGGCCCTTGAAGCAAAGAAAAAAGGAGTCTCTCTCTCCATTGGACTATGCGGAAATGCAGCAGAATTATTGCCGAAAATGATTAAAGAAGGTTTTATTCCTGATGTGATTACCGATCAAACGTCTGCCCATGATCCCTTGTATGGCTATATCCCGTCCGGCATGACATTAGAGGAAGCTGATCAGCTTCGCAGGGAAAACCCCGAGAAATATCAATCCAAATCCATTGCTTCCATGGCTGTTCATGTCCAGAGCATGCTGGATATGAAGGAGAAGGGGGCCATTGCCTTTGATTACGGAAATAATATCCGGCAGGCTGCCAAAGATGCAGGCGTTAGAAATGCATTTGATATTCCTGGCTTTGTGCCCGCGTATATCCGCCCGCAATTTTGCGAAGGACGAGGTCCTTTCCGCTGGGTCGCCTTATCAGGAGATCCAAATGATATTGACAAGACAGATGAGTTAATCCTTCGAGAATTTAAAGACAACAAAGCACTCTGCCGATGGATCCAGCTTGCCCGGAAGCATATCCAGTTCCAAGGGCTTCCTGCCCGCATCGCATGGCTTGGCTACGGGGAAAGGGCTAAATTTGGACGCCTCATTAATGACATGGTCGCAAACGGTGAATTAAAAGCCCCGATTGTCATTGGACGAGACCATTTGGATACCGGCTCAGTGGCATCTCCCAACCGTGAAACAGAAGCGATGAAGGATGGTTCTGATGCCGTAGCTGATTGGCCTATCTTAAATGCTCTTATCAATGCTTCCGGCGGGGCTTCATGGGTATCAGTCCACCATGGCGGGGGTGTTGGAATGGGCTATTCCATTCATGCGGGGATGGTGATTGTGGCAGATGGAACCAAACAGGCTCGTAATCAGCTTGAGCGGGTACTCACGACAGACCCGGGGCTCGGAGTTGTGAGGCATGCGGATGCTGGATATGAAAGGGCGGTAAAGACGGCCCGAGAAAAAGGAATCCAAATGCCTATGCTGGATAGAGGAGCACTCCATCATGAATAGCCGGCCGATA
The DNA here is from genome assembly GCF_051873915.1 of Pradoshia sp. Taxonomy (NCBI): domain Bacteria; kingdom Bacillati; phylum Bacillota; class Bacilli; order Caryophanales; family Bacillaceae; genus Pradoshia; species Pradoshia sp. The sequence goes on along the minus strand of NZ_JBJEFJ010000010.1, from coordinate 57,169 downwards.
TGGATTCATCATATTGGTCAGCTTGCCACGTTGAAGCCATTACGGACAGGCCCGAAAATAGGAATGGATATGAGCGATCTTGGATTAATAAAAGACGGCAGTCTATGGATAGAAAAGGGGAAGATTGAGGCGGTCGGCAAAACGGCTCAATTAAAACGAGTATATGCCGGAAGGTTGAGGGAGGCTGAAGTCATTGATGCAGGCGGGAGGCTGATGACACCCGGCTTAATCGATCCCCATACTCATCTCGTCTATGGCGGAACCAGGGAAGAGGAATTTGAAATGCGCCTCCAAGGTGCCAGCTATATGGAGATCATGAATGCCGGCGGCGGTATTCACGCGACGGCAAAGAAAACAGCAGCCGCTTCCTTTACGACTCTGTTAAACGAGGCAAAAAATCGTTTGAATCAATTCTTACAGCATGGGGTTACAACGATTGAGGGAAAGAGCGGCTACGGCATGAGCCTTGAAACAGAATTGAAGCAATTACGCGTCATGCGGGAATTAAATGAAAACCATCCAATCGATATTGTCCCCACCTTCATGGGAGCACATGCCATTCCGAAATCGTATACCGGCAGGGAAGAGGAGTTTGTGGAAGAAATCATCGAGAGCATGATACCCGCTGTCCAAGAGGAAGGCCTCGCTGAATTCATTGATGTATTCTGTGAGAAGGATGTTTTCTCCATCGAACATTCAAAACAAATTCTCGAGGCTGGGAAGGCTGCTGGCTTGATTCCGAAAATTCATGCAGATGAAATTGTCTCGACAGGAGGAGCCGAGCTCTCCGCCCAAATTGGCGCCATTTCAGCTGAGCATTTATTAAAGACAAGTATTGACGGGATTAAGGCGATGGCAGATGCCGGAGTTATCGCCTGCTTGCTTCCTGCAACCGCCTTATTCTTGGGAGAGGAACCCGCAAATGCCCGGAAAATGATTGATATGGGCGTACCAATTGCGGTGTCAACAGATTGCAATCCAGGTTCATCTCCGACCGTTTCCATGCCGCTTGTGATGAATCTGGCCTGTTTGATGATGAAGATGACTCCAGCTGAAGCATTAACTGCAGCGACCTATAATGCTGCTTGCGCCATCAATCGTGAGGCGCAGCTCGGCAGCATTGAAATCGGAAAACAGGCTGACCTCGTTCTCTGGAAGATTGGCTCCTATCAAGAGCTTCAATATCTTTTCGGTGTCAATCATACGCATTCTGTTTGGAAGAAAGGGGAGCTGGTTGTCAATGGATTTAGCTGATCACTGGCTTCGTGAGCCGAGCTGGTCCTGGAATTCTTCCGGTGAACCGTCTGGCTATGTACATGATTGGGTTCAAAAGATTGGCAGCGTTCATTCACCGCCGGATTGCATACTTTATGGAGCCCCTTTGTCCAAAGCATCCATCAGTGTTTCTGGTGCATCTCTTTATCCGGATGTGTTCCGTAAGCTTTGGAAGCAGTTTGCAGTCTATCATTTTGAGGAGGAGATTGACCTCTCTTCATATTTGGTAGCAGATGCAGGTGATATCGTAATGCATACAACGAATGTTGCTGAATCACATCGCAGAATTGAGGAAGCCACGAAGGCGCTGAAACAATACTTTCCGAAACAAACCCTTTGCATGATTGGCGGCGATCACTCCACAACGGCCTGTGCCATCCGCGGATTGAAGGACACCGACCCAAATCAAACGATAGCTATTCTTCAGCTTGATACCCATCTGGATGTACGAGACCCTGCTGAATTTGGCCCGGCGAATGGTACGCCAATCCGTCAGCTCATTGATGCGAATATCGTTTATGGCGAGAATATCGTGAATATCGGCCTACACGGTTATTACAATACGAAATCACTAGTCGAATATGCGAGAAGGCATCATATTCGGATGCACTCTCTTAAAAAGGCGAGGCAGGAAGGGATTTCTACTCTCATTGAACGAGAGCTGCATCATTTATCTAAAAGGGCCGATCTTATCTATGTCACGATTGATATGGACGTACTTGACATTTCCTTTGCGCCGGGTGTTCCTGCGGCAACTCCTGGCGGTATGCGGACAGAAGAATTATTTGAAGCTTTGCTTGCAATCGGGAAATCGGCTGCTGTTCATCATATCGATTTTGTTTGTTTAGACCCGACACGAGATTCAAGAATTGAAGAGACTTGCCGGATCGGGGTTCATGCTTGGCTTCAGTTTATGACGGGACGATTGATGGCAAAAAGAACGGGGATATAAGCTGTTTTCCTTATCGGGAGCCATTTTTCTCCATGATTGCGCATAAAGATATATGGAGGGTATACGAATAGGAATCATGCTCTCTCATTTACAAGCCAACAACTTTGGGCTATATCATGACTTGTCTCTGATATGGCCTTTTATATGCCAGGAGATGAAAAGCTGAGGGGGTTACGAGTTGATTCTCATTGATGGAAAATCTTTAACACTGCAGGATATTGAAAGGGTGCTCGATCATTCCGAGCAAGTCGCTTTATGCAAGGAAGCCGAGAAAGGGATTTTGGATGCGAGGGAGCTTGTTGAAAGAAAGCTGGCGGAAGGTAAGATTGTGTATGGGCTGAATACGGGCTTTGGCAAGCTGAGTGAAACGACCATTTCATCTGACCATGTACGCGAGCTTCAGATTAACTTAATTCGCTCCCATGCCTGTGCAGTGGGAGAGCCTTTTTCAGAGCCCATTTCCAGGCTGATGCTACTGCTGCGAGCAAACGCACTGGCAAAAGGCTATTCAGGCATAAGGATGGAACTTATTCAATTATTGGTCGATTGTCTGAACAGGGGAGTGTGTCCAATCATCCCTGGCAAGGGCTCTCTAGGGGCAAGTGGAGATTTAGCACCGCTGGCCCATTTGGCGCTTGTTTTGATAGGAGAGGGAGAGGCCATCTACCAAGGGAGGCGATACCCGGGAATAGTTGCTTTGCAAAAAGCTGGGCTAAAGCCAATCCAGCTTGAAGCGAAGGAAGGGCTCGCATTAATCAACGGTACGCAAGCTATGGCCGCGAGCGGGATAATCGCCTACATGGAGGGCAAGAGGCTTGCAGATATGGCAGACGGGATTGCATCATTGACACTTGAAGGCCTGCGCGGTGTGGTGGATGCTTTTTTGCCGCTGACCCATGAGGTGAGAGGATTTAAGGAACAGCAGGAGGTAGCTGAACGCATCTTTACCTATTTGGAGAATAGCCAGTTGACAACAAGGCAAGGCGAGCTCCGCATTCAAGATGCTTATTCACTGCGCTGCATCCCGCAGGTTCATGGCGCCATCCAGCAGGTACTAAGCTATGTACGGGACAAGCTGTCCATTGAAATCAATGCCGCAACCGATAACCCTTTAATCTTTCCGGAGACTGATCAAGTGATCTCAGGCGGGAATTTTCACGGGCAGCCGCTTGCTTTTGCCATGGATTTCCTTGGGATTGCTGTTTCGGAGCTTGCGAACATTTCTGAAAGACGCATTGAGAGGCTGGTGAATCCTCAATTAAATGATTTGCCGCCATTTTTGAGTGCGAACCCTGGACTCGAATCTGGTATGATGATTACCCAATATGTCGCTGCATCGCTCGTGTCAGAGAATAAGGTTCTCTCCCATCCTTCAAGTGTTGATTCGATTCCCTCCTCCGCCAATCAGGAGGATCATGTCAGCATGGGAGCCGCTGCAGCGAGACATGCCTTAAGCATTCTTGATAACGCTAGAAAGGTTCTGGCGATTGAATGGATTTGTGCCGCACAAGCGATAGACTTCAGGGGAGCGGATAAATTAGCTCCTTCTACGAAAAAACTGTATGATTACTTACGCAATAGGATTCCTTTTGCTGCCTCTGATCGGTCTCTTTCTTTTGAAATTGAAGAAATGGCGGGGGAAATGAAGGGGATAAACGCCCCATTCATATGGAGTCATGAATAATAGGTATAACATAAAAATATTATGTAAACAATCGGATAAAAACAAGAGATGGCTGTTTTTCCCATCTCTTGTTTTTATTATTTGTCTCCCGTTATAAGAGGAAGATCTTCATTCGAAGCCCATTCATTCATCGACCCATCATAGACGGACACATTTTTCACGCCAATCTGCTCTAACACTAACGCATTCCAAGTGGCGGCAATACCGCCGCCACAATAAGTGATGACCTTTTTATCCGGATCAAGGGCACCCGTTTTCTCGAAATTTCTCTTCAACTCATCAGTCGGAAGAATGGTCTTTGTCTGCGGATTCGCATGACACCCAAAGAAGACATTCACACTGCTTGGGATATGGCCTTTCCGTGGATATGTATCTGTTTCTCCTCTGAAATCCTCTGGAGAGAGGCTGTTGATCAGCACAACAGAATCATCTTCAATGGCTTTAAGAACATCCTCCATTGTCGCGAGCATTTCTTCCTTCCGTTTCCCCGAGAAATCAGCCTTCGGGTACGAGCTTGATTCGCTGGTAAGCGAGCGTCCTTCTTCCTTCCACTTTTGTAATCCGCCTTCAAGGACAGCGATATTTTCCAATCCTTCATACTTTAACTGCCATCGTAACCTGGCTGCCCATTGCGGGGCGGTAACAGATACGCCGACAAGCGCTCCTTGATCATATATAACTGTATAGGTATCCTCATCTCCAATACCGAGATTCTCCATATGTTGAGTAAATACCTCACGTTCAGGCAATGTAAATGGGAGGGGGGATTCAGGATTGGAGAGCTCATGTAATAAATCAGCATAAACGGCACCAGGAATATGGCCCAGATTGTAGGAGTCTCTGCCAGATGTCAGCGTTATTTGTCCATTTTGCAAAGGCTTCATAAAGGTTGTGGCATCGATTACCCGCAGGTTTGGGTCGTCAAGATGTTCTTCAAGCCATTCAGTTGTAACGATTAATGGAATTTTATCCAAAGGTATTTCACTCCAGTCTTGTCGGTATAAGGAGAATATATTATAAAACAGATAAAATTACTAAGAATTAGACTTGAACAAAACAAAAAAGGACAGCTGTCGGCTGTCCTTTTCGTCTTACCCTTGTGCAAATTGGTTTTTCACCGTATTGATTTCTTCCTGTGTGGCTTGTTCGGCGGGGATATAATAACCCTTTTGTTTAGCTATGCTGAAAATTTTATATTGGCGCGCTTCGTCCTGGTCGCGCATTTGCTGAATGGTTCTGCGCAGCTCTTCATTTTCCGTTTGCGCGATGATGCCGGCATAGCCAGCTAAGCTTCCATTCAAACAAGATAAATAATCACTGACAATATCTTTTTCCTGCATGTGTCATAGCCTCTCTTTCTATAAAAAGGTCATAAGATTTTGTTTGTTTTTGCGTGCATCCTGAGCGTCATTTCGGAGCTGGTCTGCAATGGCAGAATCGGTTACCTGCTGGGCATAATAGTCAAGTTTATTGGCAATTGTCCCATGACCCCCAATAAGATGGCGAAGGTTCTGCAGCTCTAGTTCATTCAAATTCGGCATAAATAAAGCACCCCCTATAAAGAATTCACGGATAGTATTTGTATTCTGACGGGCATTATACGACTAATGCGTATTGACAAATCGATGAAATTTGTGATAATTAAAAAATGTTAGCACTTGTATGAGTTGAGTGCTAAAAAGAATGTGGAAAGGGTGCATAAAATCATGGCAATGAAGCAATTTCAAGCCGAATCAAAGCGATTGCTCGAAATGATGATTAATTCTATCTATTCACAACGGGAAGTTTTCTTGAGAGAACTGCTTTCAAATGCGAGTGATGCGATTGATAAGCTGTATTATAAGGCGTTAATAGATGAAAATTTAACGTTTCATAAGGATGATTATTACATAAAAGTGAGTGCCGACAAGGAGAACCGCACACTGACTATTACTGATACAGGGATTGGAATGACACAAGATGAGTTAGAGACAAATCTTGGGGTCATCGCTAAAAGCGGCTCATTAGCCTTCAAAAAGGAAAATGAAAGCAAGGACGGCCATGATATCATCGGACAATTCGGTGTAGGCTTCTATGCGGCCTTTATGGTGGCCGATATCGTTACAGTGGTCAGCAAGGCCTTTGGTACAGATCAGGCATACCGCTGGGAATCGAAAGGAACAGATGGTTATACGATCACTCCTTGTGAGAAGAATAGCGTTGGTACGGAAATTATCTTAACGATTAAGGACAACACAGAAGAAGAAGATTACGATCAGTTCCTGGAGGAATATCGTCTTAAAGAAATCATCAAGAAATATTCCGATTTTATCCGCTATCCAATCAAGATGGATGTAACGGAAAGCAAGCTGAAAGAAGGCTCAACAGATGAATTTGAGCAAGTGACCGAAGAAAAGATCATTAATAGCATGGTGCCAATCTGGAAGAAGAATAAAAGCGAGCTGACGGATGAGGATTATGAGCAGTTCTATCATGAGAAGCATTACGGATTTGATAAGCCGCTGAAACATATTCACATTAATGTCGATGGAACGATCCGCTACAATGCGATTCTCTACATTCCGGAAAATATTCCGTTTGATTACTATTCTAAGGAATTTGAAAAAGGGCTTGAGCTGTATTCTAATGGAGTACTGATCATGGAAAAATGCGCAGATCTTCTGCCGGATCACTTCAGCTTTGTGAAAGGAATGGTCGATTCAGAGGACCTTTCGCTCAATATTTCTCGTGAGATGCTTCAACATGACCGCCAGTTGAAACTAATCGCGAAGAATATCCATAAAAAAATTAAGAATGAATTGCTGTCCCTTCTGAAAAATGACCGTGAAAAATATGAGCTCTTCTATAAATCATTTGGCCGCCAAATCAAATTTGGTGTATACAATGAATTCGGTGCCAATAAGGATATGCTCAAAGACTTGCTCATGTTCTATTCATCCAAGGAGAAGAAAATGGTCACTCTTGATGAGTATATGGAACGAATGAGTGAGGAGCAAAAATATATTTACTATGCCACTGGAGAATCCATCGAGCGTATTGATAAACTGCCGCAAACAGAAATGGTAGCGGACAAGGGCTATGAAATTCTCTACCTTACAGATGATATCGATGAATTTGCCATCAAAATGCTGATGACGTTCAAAGAGAAGGAATTTAAATCAGTCTCAAGCGGGGATTTAGGTATTGAGGACAGTAAGGAGGACGCTTCAGAATCGGATGTTAACGAGCATAAGGACTTATTCGCTCACATGGCTAAAGCACTTGCGGGAAGCGTCAAGGATGTCCGTGCCTCTAAGCGCTTGAAATCTCATCCTGTATGCCTCTCAACCGAAGGAGAAATCACGATTGAGATGGAAAAGGTGCTAAATATGATGCCGGATAATCCGGGTGTTAAGGCGGAAAAAATTCTTGAAATCAATCCAAATCATGAGGTGTTCACATCCTTGGTCAATGCGTATAAGCATGACAAGGAAAAGCTGGACTTATATACAAAGCTTTTGTATAACCAAGCCTTATTGATTGAAGGACTTACGATTGAAGACCCTGTAGCATTTACGAATGATATTTGCAAGGTCATGGTTTAATGACGTAGAGTGATGAGATAATCTTATCAAGACCATTGAAAGCCGGTTTGTTTTACGAAGAGTAAAACAAACCGGCTTTATTTTGTTACTTATGTAGTTTTAAAGGCGTTTCAGTTATATAGCTGGATATCTATGAGAATTCATGAAGGTACACTTCAATGCTAATCTCGCTGCCATTAGATAATAGATTTAATCACCGTTAAATTGCTTAGAGGTTAACAAAATCAAAGACTTCTCTATCGTGTTGGTTTATTTCTTAAATTGTTTGTATTCGTCAATATAAAAAGCGACACCTCCGCAATTGGGGCAAACCGCTGCTTTTGGAATGGCCGAAGCTTTATTGAATAATCCATTGCCTTTTCTGCTAATTTTTATCCCGTACATTCCTCCTTGAACCGTTACGGCACAGTCATTTACCATTTCAGCATGACATTGTTGACAAATTCTTTTCAATATACATAACCCCCAAATG
>NZ_JBJEFJ010000010.1:20371-49102 GCF_051873915.1 Pradoshia sp. | reverse complement strand
CATTTCAGCATGACATTGTTGACAAATTCTTTTCAATATACATAACCCCCAAATGAAAACATTAATCCTTTCCAATATCATTATATCATGTTGAATATTCCCTTTATTTCTATCCTTTAATATAATTGGTACCATCGCTCATTTATGTTTTTTCACTAAATCATAACTCATATCGATAAGCCTAATTATTTCATTGTAGGAAACAGAGCCATCAAGAAGGATGGTGGTCCAATTTTCCTTGTTCATATGGTAAGCTGCCAGGAATCCTGGCTTTTGCTGCAGGGATCCAAGTAAAAAAGGTTTGACCTTTATAGTAAGAATATCATTGATTTCATCGATGTTAAGTCCCAAATTGTTCTTTGGTACTTGCATCACGACAGCATACCACTTTTGATTGTCTTGTCATCTTAAAACAGCATGATGGGGGGATTTCTTCCATCAATATTCCGGGTCTGTTCTGTATTGTTCCTTGGCGTATTGGAGGAGCGATTCTCTGTTAGGCTGCCTATCCATTAAGCTTCACCTCTTTAAAGCATTCATTTGATTGAGTAACTTTTCCACCAGAATGAGATATAAAACATGGTAAATAGCTCATCTTCACCTGCTTTATCATCAATCCTCGCCAATGCATGGGTTCATATAGATTATGTTAAAATAAAGGAAAAAGGAGTGAATATTGATGGGTTATTTAGACGCATTCTTAGGGAATTCATCCAACATGAAGACAGAAGAGGCAGAGGAAAAATTAAAGGATATTCTGTTTCCGGAAGAAAAAGTGAATCAAGCCTATAAATTAATTAGGGATATGCTCGTCTTCACGGAGCATCGCTTGATTCTTGTGGATGTTCAAGGGATGACAGGAAAGAAGATTGAGTACCATTCAATTCCCTACAAAAGTATTACCCATTTCAGTACAGAGACAGCGGGCACCTTTGACCTTGATGCCGAATTGAAAATTTGGCTGTCCGGAGCTGATCTTCCAATAGAAAAGACCTTTAAAAAGGGAGCCAGCATCACGGAAGTACAGCAATTGCTTGCGTTTTATGTTTGCGGCTGATTGTCTGTAGAATAAGGACTAACGCCTGTTGACATTCATTCATTTGGACAATTAGGATAGAGATAAACGGTAGGGCTATCTCTGTTTTCGTTGCTGCACGGCTCCTATCTCCTAAATGCAAGGGGGAAGGATGAATGGAAGACATGGGGCTCCTTATAGTAAGGCTGATTGTAGGCGGATTATTCCTTGCACATGGAGCACAGAAATGGTTCGGGTGGTTTGGCGGTGCAGGATTAAGGGGCACCGCAGGGTGGTTGGAAGCCATTGATATTAAACCAGGAATGTTCATGGCATTCATGGTAGGGGGAATCGAATTTCTCGGTGGTCTCTTCTTAATAATTGGCCTTCTTACACCGTTTGCAGCTACCTTATTAGCGGTCACAATGCTGTCAGCTGTCGTCAAGGTCCATTGGAGAAATGGTCTGTGGAACACAGACAATGGATATGAGTATAATCTTGTCTTGATTGCCATTCTGCTTTGCCTCATTTTAACGGGGGCAGGAGAATATGCCGTGGATTCACTCTTTTAAGAAAGCTTAGGATCTTTATTCATCACGTATTTAAAAGAAGTCGAACTTCCAGGAAAGTTTGACTTCTTTTTTATTCACCCTAATATTCAAGATAACGTTACCATTTGGCTGTAATCGTCGTACACTATTAGGAGGAGTCTTAGGAAAACGCAATGTCATAAAGGGGTGCGATATGTATATATCTGATTTAGATGCAGACAAGCTTTCTGATGATCAAATGACCAAGCTGTTATTCTCCGATATACAGGATGATGGCCAACAGGGAGATTGCATATTTGTGGCAGGCAGCAGTAAGGCGGTCCTATACCGTCTCCCAAAAGCGGTAGAGTTATATAAGCAGGGAAGGGCGGACAGGCTGCTGTTCTCCGGGGGAGTAACGTGGAAGGGAAGTGTATTCACAGAGGCTGAATCCCTACAGAAAGAGGCAATCACTTCCGGCATTCCTGAGGATGCGATTTTAGTGGAGAAACAATCCTTGCATACCGTTGAGAATGTGTTAGCTTCGATGTTTGTCCTTAACAGGGAGATTCCTTTGTACAAGGTCCGGCGAATACTTGTTGTCACGACGTCTTATCATATGAGACGGCTGCATCTTTCTTTGCAAACCTATATGCCAGATTGGATTGAGTACACTTTATGCCTGGCTGAAGATGATAACACGGTAAAGGATAATTGGTTCTTGACTGAGTTAGGCAGAAAACGGGTACAAGCAGAATGTTCAAAGCTAATTAAATATGTACAGATGGGTAGTTTGAAGGATATGTCTATCGAAATGTAAGAGGTGAGAGAAGGGAACATTCAGGAGATGCTCCCTTTAACGATGTTGGGCTTCTGTTATCGATATTCTGAGACGTCTTTCCTCAGTGCTGTCGCTGCACAAAACAAGAATACTAATCCCAATCCGAGACCGACAAGCATGGAATATTCATAGGTTTCAATGAAGGCCATTCCGCCGGCTATAGATGCGACAAATAACAAGAGAAACAGGGTTGTATAGTTTAACTTCATGAATATCACCACCTTCCATCCATTATAATTCATGTGAAATAGAGAAAACATGCAACAATAGTATCAACTGGTTTCTAAGAGATTCCTCCCTGTCGGTACCCATAAATTGCTAGAAATGTATTCTGCAAGGTAGAATGGTTGTATAGTCGTTTGGTGGAATGGATTCACTTTCAGCGTACTGTGCAAATTGTTGGGGAGGAACGTGGCTTAACGTGAAGATATTAAATAAAAAAATGCTGGTATTAATGGTGAATATGTTTATTGCCATTGCCAGCTTCGGCATCGTCATCCCCATCTTGCCGGATTACTTGGCATCCATCGGTGAGGGCGGTACAGCGGCAGGGCTGATGATTGCCGTATTTGCCGGGGCTCAGCTCGTCATGTCGCCGATTGCAGGCAGATGGGCGGATCAATATGGAAGGCGAAAAATGATTATATATGGGCTTATCGGGCTTTCGCTTTCAGCCCTTGTATTCTATTTGTCCAATTCTATTTGGATTCTTTATTTCTCCAGACTGTTAGGCGGTGTAGGTGCTGCCTTGCTGGTTCCAGCCATCTTTGCCTATGTGGCTGATATAACAACCTTCGAGCAAAGGGCGAAGGGGAATAGTCTCATTTCTGCGGCAATGTCTCTTGGTATAGTCATCGGACCTGGGATTGGGGGATATTTAGCGGAGATTGATTTGAAGCTGCCGTTGCTGATCTCAGCCATCGTTGCCTTCTTTGCGGTGATTTTCTCCGTATTCTTGCTGAAGGAAAGCCGCAATGAGCAGGATGCTGCAGCAGGACCAATGGATCAGCCATCCTTCTTGGTCAGTCTCGCAAATTCTGTGAAAAAGCCTTACTTTGTTGTTTTGCTGATTACCTTAATTATGAGTCTTGGTCTTATGGCCTATGAGTCTGTGCTTGGCTTATTCGTAAATGACCAGTATGGAGCGAGCCCGCAGGATATCGCCAATATGGTCACAGCAACAGGAATCGTCAGTGTTGTTGCCCAATTATTCATCGTAGACAAGATTGTGAATAAATTCGGTGAAAGCTCCGTGTTAATCTTGTTTATTATGCTGACTGCGAGCGGCTATTTATTGTCCATCTTCGCTGGAAGCTATGGAGCGTTCTTCGCTATCACCTTGATTATCTTCCTCGGGACAAGCATCTTGCGGCCTGTCTTAAATACACTCGTATCCAAGATGGCCGGGTCGGAACAAGGATTTGCGATGGGGATGAATAATGCGTATATGAGCATTGGAAATGTGCTCGGACCAACCTTGGCAGGCACCTTGTATGACATTAACATCATTTATCCTTTTATCATGGGATTCACGATTCTACTCATCACGCTATTGCTTGCATTTGGATGGAAAAGAAAAGGAAGGCTCACAATTGCTGAATAAGGATGAATATTGGTTGTTTCTTATTCAACGGCAAAGATAGGGAGAACTTTATCTTGTGTTTGAACGTTCAGTTAGAAAACCACCCAGCATAGGGTGGTTTTGATTTATTCTTCACCCTCACCAATGCCTTTATCAAATGACGAAATGAAAAGGTACAGATTTGGAGAGGAAGCGAGGTTCTTTTCTTCCTGATTGGCACATATTTCTTGAGTAAAGAAAGGAATCGTTCATTTTTTTATCACGTTGTCTTGTATATAATAGCCTCATAGGAATGTCATTCTGTAGATGAAGAGAGTATGAATGAGAAGCAGGTGATTAGATGATTTTAGAATGCATTGTTGAAAATGAAAGAGATGCGATTCAAGCAGAAAAGATGGGCTTTAGCCGGCTTGAATTAGTGTCTGCTATGGCAGAAGGCGGGTTAACACCAAGCTATGGAACGGTAAAACGTGTCATCGAAAGTGTGAATATCCCGGTTCAGGTGATGCTGCGCCCTCATAGTTATTCATTTGAATATGATGAGTTTGATTGGCTCTCTATGAAAGAAGACCTTAAAGTGTTTTCCGATTTAGGTGTAAAAGGAATCGTGTTTGGCTGTCTAAGAAATGGTGAAATTGACCAAGCACTTTTAGAGAAAGTGATCGAGGAAATACCGACATTTGATATTACGTTCCATAGGGCGTTTGATGAACTCAAGAGTCAGGGGAATGGACTCGAAGTTCTATGTCAGTACTCTAAGCATGTAAGGCGGATTCTTACCTCTGGAGGGAAAGGAACCGCTTACGAGGGAAGGGAAAAACTGCAGCAGCTGATTGTTTTATCTGATGTCTGGTCAGGACCTGAGATTTTGGTCGGAAGCGGCCTCAGTACAGAGAATATTCCAGAGCTTCATTCATTCCTGCATGCGAAGGAATACCATTTTGGGTCAGGCGTCCGGAAAGAAGGCTCTTTTGCCAATGGAATCGACCAGGAAAAAATCGATTTCTTGCTTGAGTTTTTTGATGGCAAGTAATGATAGGACCTTTATTTCGTGAAACATGGAGGTGACGGAAAAGCGGATGTCTTATAATTATTAAGACATCCGCTTTTCTTTATCATTATTTTGCTAGTACGTCGGAGTAATCTTTGACCCGTTGGAATTCAACTTGGGCAAATGAACAGGCAGGAATAATCTTTTTTTCATTAGACCGTGCGTATTGCACAACTTCCTTCACAAGTTTGTTGGCTAGCCCTTGGCCCCTATGCTCTGGGGAGACGAAAGTATGGTCAATGATGATTCTTTCCTCACCATCTGGTACAAAGGTGATTTCACCTACTTTATTTCCATCTGAATCTACCATATAAAATAAATGGTCCTCCTGCTTGATTTGCATAAAATTATACAACCTCCTCTTCATTTTTCCTGTTTATTTCATTATTCTCTCTCTTTGTCATACATAAACCTTGTTTACCCTTTATTTGAATGAAGCTTAGATTGATCAGGGGGTAAATCTTTATTCAGGCTTCTGTATAATCGATATTCTCTCGCAAAATAAGATACTCTTAAACCCGTTGATTTGTTATAATCCAATAGTGTATTTGTTTTTAGAAGAAGGTGGGCAACATCAATATTATTGAAACAAGGATGCGAGGATTTATAGAAGATATACAGCATCCGAGACAGAAAAAGAAGCTAAACATTAATGATTTGGAATACCAGCTGCGCCAGCAGATTGAAGATTACTATGATATGGACGGCTATACTTTATTCTATGAGACAATTCAGAAGATGGCGGAGGAACAAGTGCTCAGCCCGATCATGAATAAACAGACAAATGGCCGTTCCCCCGGACTTCCCCTCTTTTATTGGGTCAATGTGAAGAAGCAGGAAACGAAATGGGACCGCCTCGAGATGCTGAAGCGTAATGATCTTCTCGATTTCACCTACTATAACCAACATCCTGAGTGGCAGACAGACGATGAATGGGAAAGAATCTTAAATGTATATGATTTTTTGAAAAAAGAAGAGGAACGGGAGCTTGTCTCTTTAGAAGAGCGGAGCCTTGAATTATTCGGGCATGAGAAATTCCTTTCTGATGAGAAGCTTTTTCCTGAAGGAAAAGGATTCCTGCAGCGAATAGGCGTGAATAAGGAGAAGCTCAAGACCGTGAAATACGGCGAGCCCTTTGTCTATTGGCTGAAAAGGGGCTGTGATCTCACCTCCATTAAGCGAATTTTAATTGTTGAGAATCTCTCCTTTTTCCATACAAGTGTGAAACTGCTTGAAGAGGATTTATTAGATTATGAACCTGAAATGATCATATATGGCGAAGGGAAAAAGATAGAAAGCAGCTTTTCGTTCTTCTTCCGCATGTTCCCTGAACAGCCGTATTTATTTTACTATGCAGGTGATTTGGATGCAGAGGGATACAGTATTTTTGTCCGCCTTAAGGAACGTTTTGACGACTGCTCCATCCAGCCGGCATTGAAGATTTATCGAAAAATGCTCGAATGCAGGGAATTCGCTAATGAAGAGCGGAAACAAGTTCGGAATGAGCTCCATAAGAATGCGTTCTTTTCCTGGTTTACTGAGGAGGAGCAGGCATTATTGGAGAGCTTATGGGTGACGCAAAAACGAATACCGCAGGAAGTATTAACGATAGAAAGCTGGAGGAAATGGCTATGAATGAATCTTGGGAAGGCTTTGGGGAGCGGATGAAACGGTTAAATCCTCTGTTTGAGCTGGGACGAGGCATGGAGGTAGGCGAATTGAAGCCTTATTTGCAGACCATTCTCATGCAGGTACTTTTGACCATTTTTTATCGTGAGTTGAATGATGATGATGGCAGAAGAAAGAGCGATATTCTCCATATGGTCGATGAGACGATCAAACAGATGAAATTAACCGCTGATACGCGTCAGATTGAAAGGATTGCGAGCGGTCTTCTATACCAGGGCAGGGAGGAATACTCCAAGCCGTTTGAATCCCTGTACTTTGATGAAATTCGGCAAGCTTGGGAAACGCAGACCTTCCGCTATGTAGCAATGGACGAACTGTACACGAATCTTGAACTCGGCGGGTCAATTGTCTATAAGCTGACAGATGTGGCACAGGAAATGATCTTCATGAGCCGCGAGATGGCGGAGGAATTCTCGATAACGATTGAGCAGCTGTATAGCATGAAGCTTATCAAGAATGGAAACTTCCGCAAGGCAGCAAGAAACCTTGATCACTTGATTTCCAGAGTTAATCGCTTAATGACAAAGGAGTACAGCTTCCAAAAGGAAATGATGAATAACCCGAAGATACTCCTGATCGAACAGGAAAAAAGACGCGAGGATAATCGCTGGGAAATTGAGCAGCAATTCGAGGAAGAAAAGAATCATTTCCGGACGATTACTTCGATGATCGAGAAGGCGAAACGAACGGAGGAGGATGAAGTCGTGCAAGGCGAGCTTATGCTTCTCCATGAGAAGATAGAGCACACTAGACAGCTGCATGACCGATTCGCGAAATTAGTGATTCAAAATATCTCCCATGAGATGAAGCTGAAGGCGGAGAACCCTTCCCTCTTCTGGGAGAACAGTCTCGTCTCCTTCCGCGAACAGATTTACGAGGATTGGATTCTAAAAGAAGGAATACGGGACTTCGGGCTTGTCGAGAAATTGATCGGACCTTTATTCTCACCGAAAAACGAATTCATCCTGCCGCTTGAATGGGTTTGGGGAGAGCAGGAGCTGGCATCCATTCAGGGGACTGAGGATACAGAGCAGGAGGAAATGGAAGAGGACTGGATGGAGAGAAGAATCACGGATTGGTCTTCTGTCGTTAGAGCATGGAGCTATGTGTTCGAGCATTTATTACAGCATGGGGAATTCTCGCTTGCAGACTTAAAGGAACTCCCGCTTGAAGTGCAGGATGAGTGGTTTGAGGAAAGCGAGACCCTTGATCTTTGGATGATGTTTGATAAAAAGCCGCTCACTGTCCAATCGCCGAACCGTCAGGAAGAGGCATTAAGCGATGAACGGGAGAAGCTGTTACATAAATTAATGAACGGTCATCCGCAATTCCTCGCACTCGAAGGCAGACAAATCTACACGAAATTTGATTCAAGTGCTGAACCATTAATTTGGTACCGGACAAAAATGACCCCATTTAAAATATGCATACAGGAGGAAGGAATCTAAATGAATGCAGAAATCCTGAAAAAGGCGTCCTCCGTATACTTTACTCTATTAAAAGATAAAGTCATCGATGAGACTAGCGAATATTTTCAATCCTATTATGAGCCTGATGTCCGTCAGGCTGTCATGATCCTGGCAGATGAGTCAGGAACCTTTATTATTGAATCACCAAAAAGGATTCATCTAGTTGTGCAGCCGACAGGCTCGGTGTTTGCGACAAACTTTACACATATGAAGGATAGACACCGTCATATCGAAAATAAGAAGCATTTCCACTTGATGAGTGTCATCATCATGAGCTTCATGGCCATGATTGATAAGAATCAGGCGGCAAAAATCAGAACAAAGCGGGAAGGCATTACTTTCTATGCACTTGAACGCCATGTGAATGAGCTAATGAACAAATGGACCGTCATGCTGAAGGAAAACCCGTCTGTTGCCCTCGATGAAATGATTGATATGCAGGAAATCGTGACAACATGGACCCATATGGAAGTGGATACGGATGAATTCAGCCTGCGTAAAGGGAACCGCCGTACGAGAATCGGCTTAATTGCCGGAGCGATGAAGCTTCTTGAGACAGAAGGCTTGATTATCATCCTTGACCGAGAGGATATACCGAAAGCTCTGCCGAAGACAGAGCTTTTCGAGCGAATCGAGTTCCTTTATCACGATTATGACCGCTATGAGCAAATGAAACGTTTGATGGCGAGCAAGGAGGAAGAGCATGCCGAAGATCCATCGAATTAGAATCGTCGGTCTCCGATACGACGGAATGCAAAAGCAATACGAAGATACAACCTTTGATTTCCATAATGAAGAAACGTCCACAAATGGCTTGATTGCCATGATGAACGGCGGCGGGAAAGGGGTGTTCCTGCAAACAATCTTTCAGGTGTTGAAGCCTGGTACATCATGGGGTAAGCAGAATAACCGCTTTTACCAGCAATTCTTCTTCAACAAAAAAGAGCAGTTTGCCCCGTATACCTTCCATGTGTTGATTCAATGGGAGCTTGATGGGTCAGACAAGCGCCATCTTGTTACAGGAGGAATGTTCTCTGCTGAACAGCGCATGTCGATGAACGAGGAGGCACAAGATGCAGATAGTATGGAACGGGAGGCGAAAATTGTTCCAAACATCACCTTCTATGCCCGTGAGTTTGACCGCAAGGAAGACGTGGCCTTAGAGCATATCCCGCTCTTTGAAAACGGAGAGGTTGCTGATACGGAGGAATTGAAGGATTATTTCAAGTGGAATGGCTTTGACGTTTATAAGGATGTTAAGAAGCATTACCGCATTCTCGATACATACGGCATCAACCGTAAAGACTGGGATATCATGAAGGAAATCAACCGTGATGAAGGTGGCGTCGGCAAATTCTTTGAAGGAGCTGAGGACGACCATTCCCTCTTTCAGAAGCGCATCATTCCGACGGTGAGCCAAGTCTTAAACAAGTCTGAGCATCAGAAGAATGACTTGATCGAAATCTTCAAAAGCCAGGCGAGCATCGCCCGCGACCTGCCAGTATTATTAAAGCGGGAACAGGCTCACAAGGAATTCTTGGAAGATGTGATTCCATTTGAGGAGCATATCGAGGCAGGAGTTAAGCAGGAAGAGATTGTGGTCGAGAGCAAGAAAAAGGGACAGGCCTTACTTGGTGCCCTTGAGCATCTCATCAAGCAGGATAAAGAGGAGCTGACCTCTCTTGCCAAAGAGATGGAGAAATTGACAGAGGAATTGTCCTTACTACGGTTTGAGAAGGACAATCTTGAGTATGCAAGAGCTCACGAGGAAGCCGTTACATGGGAGAGAAAGCTTGCCGAAGAAAAAGAAAAACTTGAACAGCTTCAGAAGCTTGCTGTGGAGAAACAAGCTGAAAAAGATGAAGCGGCCTTCTCGCTATTGCTCAAGGAATGGAGTGAATTTGAGAATACCATCGCCAATCTAAATCAGCAAATGGGCAGTCTTGAGCGTAATAGCGGTTTAGAGCAAGTCAATACAAGGATGGAGGAAATCAAGCACGCCGTTCAAAGCCAATGGACAGAGGTTTCCGAAAAGCTGAAGGAAGAAAATGATCGTTACCACGCCTTTAAGCTTCATTTAGAGAAATCCATCCGTTCGTTAACAAAGGATGATAAACAAAAAACGATTGAAATTACCCAAATCAAAACCGATATTCGCACTCTTACCGAAGAGCTGCAGCGCTTTGAAATAAAGGCTAGTGACATGGTCAAGGCATACGGGGACCGTGCGGCGTATGATTTGGATGGTTTAGTCGGTAAGCTGAAAAACGATCAGACTAGATTAGCTGATGAGATGAATGACCTTAAAGGGAAAGAAAAGCAATCCCAGCAATTTCAAGGGGAGTTGTCCAATACGGTTGGAACCTTGACGGAGTCATTGAAACATATGAAGGAAAGGCTTGATGAATGGAAGCAAGCCTATGAAAAGCAAGAAAAGAAAGAAACAGCACTTATCGAAAGGATGCATGCTTTCCTTGATGATGTGTCTGCACCGCTTTCTCATGCGATGCTTTCCAAGTATGGACATGCTCTAGAGGATATACTCCAGAAAAATGAGGAAGAAACTGAACAGATTAAGAAAGAACTGTGGGAAGTACAAACAGATCAATATTTAAATGATGAATCATTCTGGATTGCCAACCAAGATGTAAAGCAAATGAAGGAATGGATTGACGAGAAGACCGGCATTGATGTCTTCTACGGGTCACAATATGTACAATCCCTGGATGACGAGGCGAAAAGACAGCACTTGAAATCCTATCCCCTTCTTCCTTTTGGCCTGGTCGTTAGCCAAATTCAATGGGAGAAAATCAATCACCACCTTCTTCAAGGAAAGATTTTCCGCAGTCCTGTACCTATTTTCCTCAGGGAGGAAATGAAGGATGGAGGCACGGACTCCTTTGTCATTATTGATGGAGAGGAAAGAGACCTTCTGATGGACCGTCAAAGCTTTGCCAAATGGAAAACCAGTATGGCCAAGCAGATTGAGGAGAAGAAGGAAGCTATCCAGGAATTTGCGAAAACAGAGCAAGCTATCCGTCGACTCACGAAGGATATCGATCGAATGACCGATACGGATTTATGCACGGACCTCTTAAGGCAGATGGAAAAGCAGGAAGCCTTGATTGATTCCGCTCAGAGGGAATTGACCCATACTGTCAAGACACTTGAGAAGGAGAGAGAACTTCAAACCGGGCTCCAGGAACAGATGAACCAGAAACAAAGGCGAATCGATGAGACGGAGAAGGATCTTGCTGAAGTCACTGCCTTTGTAGAGGAAAAGCATCAGTCAGAAGACAATAAAACGGTCTTGGCAGAGAAAGAGAAACGAAGAGACAAATTAACGACAGAGCAGCTGGAATTAGGAAAATTGCTCGATGATTATACCGTAAGATTGGCACAATGGAATCATACGCATCTTGAGTGGAAAATGGCGATGGAGCAAGATTTGAAGGAAATTGGCGCATTTGTCGAGGATGCCGTTTTCCCAACACTTGAAAAGACCGAGCCGAGCGAAGAGGCACCAAGTCTTCCCTCCCATCTTCTCGATGCCATGATTGGGCATGTGACCGAGCTTAAGCAGCTGCAGCGTTCCAAGGAGGAGCAATCACAGGAATTGACCTTGCTGAAGGCGAAAAAGGAAGCTGAACAGGCGCAGGCTGTGAAGCTTGAGAAAAAGCTTACAAAGCAGGATGAAAACTGGCGTGAAAAACCGAAGCCGGAAGAACCGCTTAGCATCCTTGAGGGTCTCTTCCAATCAGCGCAAAAGGAAGCAAAGGAAGCTGATAAAGAAGAGCGAAAACAGGAAAAGGAAGTCACCGTTGCGGAAACGACCTTAAAGCATGCTCTTGACCAAAGGAAGAAAGCTGAGAAGAAGCTGAGCAAGCATGAGAAAGAGCCGGAGACATGGGAAGGTCAGGACCTGGATGTTAAAGAGCTTGAAATCAAGGACCGCACAAAGATTGCCAAAGACCGGCTTAAAAAAGCCGAAAAGGGTCAAAAGGAAACAGATGCCCGTATCACTGGGTATGAAGGAGATCAATTAACCTTATCCGTCATCTTAAAGGATGAAGCAGCTCCATTTGCGAATGAGGATCTTGAGACAATCAAGAATCAGGGGAAATCCTGTATCCTCTCCTGGTGTGATGAGCATCAAGGTATGCAGGAAGAGAAGCAGGTGAAGCACGCGAAGCTGGAACAAGCCTTACGGAAGCTGAAGCTGGCAATTGAGGAAAAGGATTGGGAAATCCGCTTCAAAAACGAAGTCTTGACCTCACTTGACCATATGGATACGAGACATTACGCCCATATGCTGACCATCATCCAAAATATGAAACGCTTCTCTCGCAGCGGTCTTGAACAGCTAGACTTGGATAAAGAACGAGCTGAAAAGGCGAGGGATGTATGGACGAACCGCGCAAGCATGAAGGTGATGAGCATGACGGATGCCATACGTTCGATGCTCGCAAAAATGAAAATCAAGAATGAGCGCGGCACCTTCCCGCTTGTACAATTGAAGGAGGATATTCTCCCAAGGCGTGTGGAGGACATCGAACCGCTCTTAAAGCAGTATTTCGTCACAGCCATTGACAAAATCAGTGCTCAGTTCGACTCCATTGACGAGAATAATAAGCAGCTTGACCAGGAAATTAAGCAGCTCATCGGGGATGAACAAATCCTGTTCGTAGCCCTTCGTAACCGGTATCCAGAACTGCTTGTTTACAATATGAGAACCGATAATGCGTTCATGTACGGCAAGCCGCAAAAAGAGCATTATTCTACATGGAGAACCATTAACCAAGGCTCTCGTACGAAATCAGATGGAAGCGGCGGTCAAAAGCTATCTGCGAGAATGGTCATGATGATGATGCTTCTTTCTGTCAAAACAGAAGCAGATAACTCATGGGTACCGCTCGTCTGTGACAATCCATTTGGACAGGCCGCATCTGCTCATGTTCTAGACCCAATCTTTGCCGTAGCAGAAAAGCTGAAATTCCAATTGATCATTGTCACACCGCCAGAGCTTGTCAAAACAGAAATCAGCCAGCGCTTTGACGCGTACTATAAGCTTGATTTCATACGCAGCAAAGGAAAAGAAATTGTAACAGATACCGTTGTACCGGCTTACCGGATTTATCAGGGGGAAGCGGTACAATAAAAACACTAAGAGATACATGAATCGAAACGGGTGGAAACCGATACGGGTTTTCACCTGTTTTTTATATGAACTTATAGAACAATCTTATTTATAATTATTATAAAATAAATTTAATATTGAATATGGAATGAAAAGACTACACAAGATTTTATGGGTATTTATACCTGTTTTTTTATAAATCAAAATTTTGTTTGTCATTTTTCTTAGTATCAATTATTATAATAATTATTATTAGTCGCTAGGTTAAAAGTTAAATTAGGTATATTGTTTGTAATCATTATAAATAAGAGGATGATAGAGTCAGGCCTTTTCTTTTTATATCGCAATGAGAATTATTATCAATTGTCCTATTGAAAATAATATTATTCCGACTTTTGTGACCATAAGTGAGAATAATTATCAATTGAAAAGCGAGTAACCTCACGCTTAAGGGGGTTGTTATCCTTTTGTATTATCTAATGAGAATGGTTATCAATGGTTAAATTTGCAATTTAGCATTTATATATTTTAGGAGGTTGAAAGAATGAAGAAAACAAGGTTATGGAGCATGATGGTATTTATTTTGTCGCTTGTGTTACTAAGCGGCTGCGGAGAGGAGAATGCTGCTTCTGGCGATAATGACGGTAAGATTCAGATTGTTGCCACAACTGGGATGATTGCCGATTTGGCAGCTAATATTGGCGGTGATCTCGTAGAGGTGGAGGGATTGATGGGTCCTGGTGTTGACCCGCATCTATACAAGGCCACTCAAGGGGATATGGAGAAGATTGATCAGGCTGAGATGATTTTTTATAATGGCTTGCATCTCGAGGGGAAAATGCAGGATATCCTGGAAAAGATGGAAAAGAAGAAACCGGTTATTGCTGTCACGAAAGATATTGAGAAAGGGAAACTTCAGACTGTCGAAGATAATACATTTGACCCTCATATCTGGTTTGACGTTGAGCTTTGGATAGAAACACTGGATGTTGTGAAGGATGCCCTGATTGCGGAGGATAAAGAAAACAAGGGAACCTATGAGGAGAATTATAAGGCATACAAGCAAGAGTTGATGAAGCTTGATCAATATGCAGCTGAACAATTATCAAGCATCCCTGTGGAACAACGGGTACTGATCACAGCCCATGATGCTTTCGGATATTTTGGAGAAGCGTACGGACTTGAGGTAAGGGGCTTGCAAGGGATCAGCACTTTGTCTGAATATGGCTCAAAGGATGTATCAGAATTAAGGGATTTCATTGTGGAGAAGAAAATCAAAGCAATCTTCGTGGAATCAAGCGTTCCACAAAAAGCCATTCAAGCTGTCATTGAAGGAGCGGAAAGGAAAGGCCATACCGTAGAGGTCGGTGGTGAGCTGTTCTCAGATGCAATGGGAGAAAACGGGACAGAGGAAGGCACCTATATTGGGATGATTAAACATAATGTCGATACAATTACGAACGCATTACGATAGGGGGAGATAGTGATGGAAGCATTAAAGGTCGATCATGTAACAATTGCCTATCATGATAAACCGGTCATTGAGGATATTTCATTTATGATCCCAAAAGGGAAGCTTGTCGGAATTATTGGGCCGAATGGGGCTGGAAAGTCCACATTATTAAAAGGCATCCTCGAATTGCTGCCAAGAATATCAGGCGATATCACTATACTTGGGAGCGATTATAAATCTGCTAAAAAACGTCTTGGCTATGTTCCGCAGAGGGAATCAGTCGACTGGGATTTCCCGACGAATGCTCTAGACGTTGTCATGATGGGACGATACGGACATTTAGGATGGTTTAAGCGGCCAGGTTCAAGAGAGCGGGAAATCGCTATGCGGTGTTTGAAGAAAGTGGGGATGGAGGATTTTTCGAAAAGGCAGATCAGCCAATTATCAGGCGGACAGCAGCAAAGAGTATTCTTAGCCAGAGCACTTGCACAAGAGGCTGATTTGTATCTGATGGATGAACCATTTGCCGCAGTGGATGCCGCCACTGAAAAAGCCATTATTACCTTGTTGAATGAGTTAAAGCAGCAAGGGAAAACAGTACTTGTCGTGCATCATGACTTATCCACTGTGAAGGAATACTTTGATTGGACGATTCTGATCAATAAACATTTGATTGGATATGGGGAGACAGAAGAAATCTTTACGGTAGATAATCTGCATAAAACATATGGCGGGAGTTTGACTGTCCTGGATGGACAGTCAAATGCCCTCATACAAGTAAAGTGAGGGGATGGCATGAATTTAACGGCCGTTTTAAATGATCCCAATACAATGTGGATCTTACTTGGCTCAATGCTTTTAGGTTTATCAAGTGGTGTTATTGGCACATTTGCTTATTTGCGCAAGCAGGCTTTAATTGGAGATGCCTTATCACATGCTGCTCTGCCAGGTATCTGTATCGCTTTTCTAATCACGGGAACTAAATCAATCATCTTCTTTTTGATTGGGGCTGCTATATCTGGGCTAATGGCCATCTTCTTGATTGGTTTGTTCACGCGAAAATCTAGAATCAAGCAGGATAGTGCATTTGGGATTGTTTTAAGTGTATTTTTTGGCGCTGGAATTGTGATGCTCACCCGTATCCAGCAGGGAGGTGCGGGGAACCAGTCTGGTCTAGATAAGTTTCTATTTGGCCAGACTGCGTCCATGCTCATGAGTGATGTCATTACAATGGTAATCATATCGTTATTTTTGATAACCGTTACGGCATTGTGCTTCAAGGAATTTAAGCTTGTGTCGTTTGACCCTGGATTTGCTAGTGGGATTGGTTATCCTGTGAGCTGGCTGGAATATTGGATGATGTTTTTGATTGTTATATCCGTTGTCACAGGTATCCAAGCGGTTGGTGTCGTATTGATGGTCGCGCTGTTAATCACACCTGCTGTGTCAGCGAGATATTGGACGGAGGATTTACGTGTGATGATTGTTCTATCCGGTTTCTTTGGAATGATGAGCGGCATATCCGGTACACTCCTTAGTACAGTAGCCAATAATCTCCCAACCGGGCCATTGACAGTCCTCTCTGCAAGCTTTTGGTTTCTAATCTCCGTCATTTTTGCTCCTAAACGAGGTGTGCTTATGAAGTTTGCGAGAAGGAATAAGATTAAACGGGAGTACCTCCGAAGCCAACAAACCATTATGGCAGAAGGGAGAAAGTCTGTATGAATGCGTTCTGGATCATCCTCATTGGCTTTTTTGTCGCAGGCTCTTGCAGCATTCTTGGCTGCTTCCTCATTCTCCGCAAGATGGCTCTTGTTGGAGATGCCATCAGCCATTCCGTATTGCCCGGCATTGTGCTAGTCTTCTTATTTACCGGTTCCCGTGATTCTGTTTGGATGATGTTCGGAGCAGCGGTATTCGGACTATTATGCGTGTATTTAATTCAAAAATTCCAACAAGGCGGCGTTCAGACGGATGCAGCTATTGGTGTGACTTTTACTGCCCTGTTTTCTATAGGGGTACTGCTTATATCGATGTTTACCCGTCAGGTCGATTTAGATCTTGATTGTGTCCTTTACGGAGAGATTGCTTTTGCTCCTTGGGATACTTGGAGTGCAGGCGGGGTGAATATGGGGCCGATGGCCGTTTGGGTGACAGGCTTAGCTTTCTTATTGAACATACTGATTGTCACTGTATTTTATAAGCAGTTCAAAATCTGCAGTTTTGATCCTGCCATGGCACTTGCTCTCGGTATTCCGGTACTTTTCTTTCATTATTTATTGATGGGTTTAGTATCGGTGACGACGATCGCTTCTTTTGAAAGTGTCGGTGCTATTCTGGTTGTTGGCATGCTGATTGTACCAGCCGCAACTTCCTACTTACTAACCGATCGTATGAGCATGATGATTGTCATTAGTGTTGTTTCAGGAGGAATTAGTTCAATAGGCGGCTACTATATGGCGATGGTTCTAGATGCTTCGATAGCCGGATGCATGATTACCGCTGCTGGGATTCAGTTTCTGCTTGTCTTCTTCCTCTCACCAACGCACGGGATGCTTTGGAAAAAATATAAGCATCATAAACTTCGCCAAGCAAGTACTTCATGATCAATTTATGATGACGCAGGATGAACAATTCTGCGTCTTTTTCATGCCAAAAATTGTCGGAAAGCTGCATGATATACAAAATTGGAGGTGAAGAATCGTTAAATCATCGGCTCTGCAAAAGTCATTAGAAGTTACATAATCTAACAGTTCCATAACTCTTACAATCTGTTACAATGGTGAAAAACATTTATATTGGATTCATCCTCACATAGAGTTTTATAATAGGAGACAACACCGACATCAATGATATAAATAACAATCATAAAGGAGCATTCAATGACACGTAAGAAAAAACGACCCAATATCGCAGGTCCTTTAATCATATTTGCCCTGTTATTCTTAGGCTTGTGGAAATTGATTGATGCTTATGAGCCTGTGCCTGTATCATTGGATAATTCGAAGGAAATCCAGGAGCTGGTCGATGAGGTTAGCTTCGGAAAGGTGCAGGTTAATTGGCGGGAGGTTGCGGCCGTTCTTCAGGTTAAGTATTCAATGGATACCGTGACAACAAGTCAAATCCAACGAACAGCGAAGCACTTCATTGAACGGGATAATGGAGAGTATACATTGAAAACCATGAAGTCTGTTATGGATGATCTGCATTTTACGAAAGAGGAAATCGATAAAGCGAATAATGCGATAACAGCCCTGAATGAGCAAAAAAGTGACCACAGCAGTCAGCGGGCATTTATTAATAAAATGAAAGATGGGGCAATGGCCAACTACGAGAGGTATGGCATCCTGCCCTCCATCACGATTGCCCAGGCTGTCCTTGAATCAAACTGGGGCAATTCGGGACTTACAAAGGAATATAATAATTTATTCGGGATCAAGGGTCATAACTGGGATGGTGCTACCGCTAATCTAGAGACGAAAGAAAACTATGATGATCAGATTACAAGTGATTTTCGTGTGTATGGTTCGTTAGAGGATTCCATCAAGGACCATGGTCAATTTCTAGTCGAGAATAAGCGTTATGAGAAGAATGGGCTCTTTGATGGAGAAACTTATCAGGAGCAGGCAAAGGCTCTTGAGGATGCTGGCTATAGTACTGCCACTGATGAAAATGGAGAAAAAATCTATAGCAGCATGCTCATAAATATTATTAAGACATATGAATTACAAGTAATTGATAGTGAAGCTGAATTGAACTTAAATGCGTAAAGGGTGTATGCCGGACTGGCTGCATCCTTTTTCATTTTTCCTAAAGCTGCATCCTTTTATACATGCATGTTATCTTCTTGCACATACTAAGAGCGGAGGGATGCTATATGAATAATAATAATGAATGGTTTAATTCCATCTATGAAGAGTACCTGAACTCTGCCGATGTTTCAGCAAATAAGGAAGAGATGATTCCAGGCAAGGAACGCATTATCGCCGTCCAAAAAAATGATGATGGTGATATCATTGCCTTCAAAACAGAGAGCGGAAGGGAGCTTGATTACTTAACCGCCTTAGATGAAGCTAAAGGTGGCAAGCTCGCTCATATTGATGTGTTTCATAAATACGGCCGGGATATTATCAGAAGTGAGCCTGATGGAACAAAGGAAAATAATCTGGATCAAATGCCGGAGTTTTGATGTTTTGAAGCCTGTTTTTTAAAACAGGCTTTTTTTCGTTAGCGCCTATTTAAAAAATGGAGTTAGATGAAAGACAATAACTATGTGCTAAATCTTCAACGATGAAAAAAGTTCAGCTCTAAGATGACATTTGTCCTAAGGAAGTTCGAATCTTTGTTATAACAGTCTATAGAACTAAGGTTGGAAAAAAGATATCCAGCAATTAGTAAAGCCGAACGATAAACTATTTCTGTTTATACATAGTGAATGATCTTCGGCTCTTTCTAATTTTATATAATGTTTCATGCATCAACCTGTTTAGAAGTCATCCTCAAGCCGTATTTCTTATTATGCAGAGAAATTGTGAGGTCAGTTTTCTAATATATGAAATATTATTACTATGTGCCAAATCTTCATAGTTTCAACCATTTTGGCATTAAGATGACTTTTATCCTGGTAAGAGATCAAATTGAGGGTGGAAAATAAGAAGATATTGAAGGGGACGGAAAGAGGTAAGAGTATATACCAGGCATTTAAAAACAAAAAGGAAAAGGCGGAGCAAGCACTCCGCCTTTTTTTAGAACAACTGATGAGATTGATCCTTCGCAAATTCAATGATGAAATCTCGAAATAGCCTGACAGATGGGGAAAGAAAGTAATTTTTCATACTGGCAAGATAAATAAATCGCTTATGTATTGGATTGGAGATCTTAATCAATTTAATCGTTGCTTGATTCTCAATGGTTGATAGCCTTGGCATAATGGCGATTCCATAATTGACAGAGACCAGCCCTGCGACTGCGGAGTCCTCTTCAACCTCGCACACGATTTCGGGTTTGAGATTCTCCTCTTTGAAAATTTTATCAATTAAAGGCCTTAGGCCGCTTTCTTTTGAGTAGAAAATATAGGGGTAGGGTACCGTCTCCCCAATATCAACGGTCACTTTTTGAGCTAATGGATGATCAGGGTGAACGGCCAGTACTAATTCCTGCTCTGCTACTGGTGTGAAATCAATTTCTTTCTCATTCTCCATATACGAGCAAAAAGCGAGATCGTATTTTTCATCCTTAAGTCCCTGTATAATACTTTTGGTTGTTCCTTGAGCGAAAGAAAAGGTAATGTCCTTATATTCTGTTTCTTTCACGAATGCTTCAATTGATGTTGGAATGAACCGGGAACCAAGCGTATAGATAAATGCTAAGTCAATCTGTCCTTGTTCAGGGTTCATTAACTTCTTGATTTTCTTTTCACCTTTTTCCAATTCACAAAGGGCGGAATCGACATAGGTTAAGAATATTTTCCCGTACTTAGTCAGACGGATGTTTCTACCTTGCTTTTCAAACAAAAAAACGCCTAATTCCTTTTCCAGCTCTGTAATCGCGTGGCTTAGACTGGGCTGAGTGATGGATAATTGGGCCGCTGCCTGTGTATAGTGTTCAATCTTGGCCAAGGTTCGGAAATAATGCAGTTGGCGTAAATTCATAAATATTCTTTGTCCTTTCTTATAGAAAACATCTATTAATTCTCTTTAAAAAATCAATTAGATTATTAAAATAACCGGGGATATAATCGGTAATGACGAATATATCATAGGTGTATAGAGGTGTCGAGATTTTTTGTGAAACAAAACACATTCTGTATTAACACCTGCTTTGTCTCTGTATAGGAAGTTTCACTAACAGGGAATTGAATTAATTTTGAATTCACCTTTATACTACTATGCTCGATTAGAGCAAGTTGAATTCAACTGAGAAAGGATAAAATCATGACGAACTATCAGCACATTTTTGAACCGCTTCAAGTGAAAATGATGACATTGAAGAACCGTATCGTTATGCCGCCAATGGGTACAAACTTCGGCGGGCAGCACGGGGAATTTAATGAAGATCACATCAGCTACTACGAGCAAAGAGCAAAAGGCGGAACAGGCCTTATTATCGTAGAAAATGCAAATGTCGACTTCCCGCTCGGATCCAACGGAACAACACAAATCCGTATCGATCACGACAAATATATTCCTGGACTTTATAATCTAACTGAAACTCTTCATAAATATGGTACGAATGTAGCCATTCAAATTAACCATGCCGGGGCTTCTGCCGTTCCAGCACGTATTGAGGGACTTCAACCGGTTTCTGCATCCAATATTCCTTCTAAGACTGGCGGTGCCATTCCTAGACCACTTACAAAGGAAGAAATTCTTGAAATCGTAGAGAAATACGGACAAGCGGCTAAACGTGCACAAGCAGCTGGCTTTGATGCTGTTGAAATTCATGCGGGTCACTCTTACTTATTATGCCAATTCTTATCTCCTTTATATAATAACCGTACAGATGAGTTTGGCGGAAGCTATGAAAATAGAGCTCGTTTCGCTCGTATGGTTATCGACCGCGTTCGTGCTGAGGTTGGTCCGTTCTTCCCAATCATGCTTCGTTTCAGCGCCGATGACCTATTAGCTGGCGGTAACACATTGGAAGACACGCTTAATATCCTTGAATACTTAAACGACGAAGTGGATATCTTCGACGTATCCGCTGCTGTCAATGACTCTGTACATTACCAAATCGACCAAATGAACCTACCTGACGGATGGCGTTCATACATGGCGAAAGCCGTTAAAGAAAAATTCGGCAAAGTAACGATGACAACTGGTAACATCCGTAACCCGCAAATCGCTGATGATATCCTTGCAAATGGACATGCTGACTTAATTGGGATGGGCCGTGGATTGATTGCCGACCCTAGCTGGGTGAATAAAGTAGAACAGCAGAACGAAGAATTAATTCGTAAATGTATCTCTTGTAACATTGGATGTGCTGGTCACCGCATCGGTTTAAACCGGCCAATTAGATGTACGATTAACCCGAACCTTTATGTGGAAGATTCTCATAAAGAAAACCGCATTAAAGATACGACAAATGTTGTTGTCATCGGCGGCGGTACTGCTGGTCTTGAAGCTGCTTGTACAGCTGCAGAAGTTGGCTGCACAGTTTACTTGTTCGAGCAAAAGCCATATCTTGGCGGCTTGGCTAGAGAAATTGCTACACTACCAGCGAAAAACCGTATCTCTGACTTCCCTAACTATTTAGTGAAACGTGCGGAGAAATTGAAAAACTTGATTACATTCACAAATACGAAAGCTGACATCGAGCTGATTGAACAATTCAAGCCGGATGTAGTTGTGAATGCAACAGGTTCGCAGCCATTACTTCCGCCAATCCCTGGTCTTCTTGACCGCATTGATAAAGATGGCGAGAAAATTTACTCCATCATGGGCTTATTGAATAAATTAGATGAGTTCAATGAATTGGATGTTGAAGGCAAGAAAATCGGCGTTATCGGCGGAGGTGCCGTTGGTCTTGATGTTGTCGAATACTTCTCTGAAAGAGGAGCAGACGTGACAATCGTTGAGAGATTGCCGATGCTCGGCCGTGATTTGGATCATATCACTCGTATTTCCATGATGAGCATGATCAAAGAGAAAAATGTCACAGTTCATACGAATACTTCTCTTATGGAAGTTGCTTCTGACCACTTCAAGCTTCAATATGAAGGTGTCGACAGCAATCTTGAGTTTGATTATGGTTTCGTTTGCCTAGGTATGAAGCCTGTAAATGAGAATGTATCTTTCTTACAAAAACATTTTGCTAAAAAAGGCGTTGAATTCGTCAATATCGGTGACAGTCAGCGTGCCCGCAAAATCATGGACGGCGTACGTGAAGGAAGAAACATCACAGATACATTGAAAAAAATCGGTGCTATTTAATTAATCTATTCCTTTTAACTATCGTTTTTCTGCGAAATTTGCAGGAAAACGATAGTTTTTTTTATGAATACATAGGTAAATATCTATAAATCAAGAATTATTACTATGCTTTTATCTATAGAATTAACCGGTATATATCTATAGATAAAATCTATTAAATCAACTGGAAAAACCAATTAGATTTTCCGAACATTCTCCTATATACTCAAGAAGTCAAAGAAATTACTACATATTCAAACCATGCTATATGCACTAGATATTAACCTCATGCAGGGCAGTACTAGCGCAGCTGGCAGGGGGGGATCGTGTGATGAAAAGCACGGTCTGATGATAAAAGGAGGGCACTCAATTGGTTGGTTCAGGTTATATAAATGGCAAGACAAAACTGCTAGGTTTGATTGCTACACCGATAAGCCATTCCTTATCCCCAGCCATGCATAATATGGCATGTCAGGAGCTTGGATTGAATTATGCCTATTTGGCTTTTGATGCTGGCAATCAAGAGCTTGAAGAGATCGTCAAAGGGTTTAAGGCGATGGATGTGCGTGGATTTAATGTATCAATGCCAAATAAAACAAAAATACTACCTTTATTGGATGAACTTGCTCCCGCGGCGAAATTCGCTGGTGCAGTCAACACAGTCGTCAATGAAAACGGCAGGCTGATTGGTCACTTAACAGATGGGACTGGCTATATGCGAGCCTTGAAGGAGGCCGGTGTCTCTATTAAAGGCAAGAAGATGACGATTTTTGGAGCTGGAGGCGCTGCTACTGCCATTGCTATTCAAGCAGCAATGGATGGTGCAAGCGAGATATCCATTTTCAATCACAAGGATGAGTTCTTCTCCCGTGCAGAAAGAAATGCAGAGATTATCAATGATTCTTTGCAGCATCTTTCATGTCTGGCTAATGTATATGATCTCGGTGATGAGAAACGACTGAAGCATGAAATCATGAATAGTGACCTCATCACGAATGCAACGGGTGCCGGAATGAAACCAATGGAGCAGGAGAGCATTGTGAAGGATACCAGCTGGCTTCGTCCTGAAATGACTGTTTCAGACATCGTTTATAACCCTTTGAAAACAAAGATGCTGGCGATGGCAGAAGGAGCAGGGTGTAAGACGGTTAATGGATTAGGCATGATGCTTTGGCAGGGTGCTGAGGCATTTGAGATTTGGACAGGCGAGAAAATGCCCATTGCTTTAATCCAAAACCGGATATTTAATCATGAAGGCAGTATGAAGGCATAATGAAGATATAGAGAAGAAGGGAGTACCACAATGAGTACATTGAAAATTAAAAACGTGGTCATCGGCGAAGGCACACCAAAAATCATCGTGCCGCTCGTTGGAAAAACTGAAGAAGAAATTCTAAAAGAAGCAGCCCTTGTGAAAGAGCTTGCTCCAGATGTCGTTGAATGGCGCGTTGATATATACGAGCATGTTGAAGATCTAGAAGCTGTAAAGACAATGATCAGCAAATTAAGAGCAGCATTCGATCAAGAATTATTGCTCTTCACTTTCAGAAGCCATAAAGAAGGCGGAAATAAAGAAATCAGTGATGCTTTCTATGTCGAACTAAATGAAACAGCTATCCGCACAAAGCAAATTGACTTAGTGGATGTTGAATTGTTCAACGAGAAAGAAAACGTGGAAAAACTTGTGGCAGCAGCAAACGAAAATGGCGTATTTGTCATCATGTCTAACCACGATTTCTTCAAAACACCAGCGAAGGAAGAAATCATCAGCCGTCTTTGCAAAATGCAAGAGTATGGTGCCCACATCCCGAAAATTGCAGTTATGCCGCAAAATGTTGGTGATGTACTTACATTGCTTGATGCAACCTACACAATGAAAACAGAACATGCCGACCGCCCATTGATCACGATGTCTATGGCTGGAACAGGTGTAATCAGCCGTCTAGCTGGTGAAGTTTTTGGTTCTGCCTTCACTTTTGGAGCAGGAAAAGAAGCATCTGCACCAGGTCAAATTCCTGTAGCAGAATTGCGTACAGTATTAGATATTTTACACAAAAGTCTTTAATTATTGTTTATCATCCGGCTGTATAGTCATTTACGGCCGGATGATAAAAGAATCATATGTGTATAATTGCCTTTGATGAAATGTTAAAGGGGTAATTTGTGTCATTGTATGTGAAATCATTCACATTAGTTGATTACCAACCATTCCTTACATGAATGACATCAAGTCGGCAAATTATAATATATAAACACCTTGGAGGTAAAACAACATGTCAGATTTAGGAAGAATCGACGGAAGAACAAAACTATTGGGATTATTGGCAACGCCAATTGGTCACTCCTTATCCCCAGCTATGCACAATATGTCTTTGCGTAAACTAGGACTTAACTATGCATACATGGCATTTGAAGTGGGCAATGAACAGCTTGAAGACGTTGTAACAGGCATGCGTGCCCTAAACGTTCGCGGTTTCAATGTTTCTATGCCGAACAAAACAAAAATCGGTCCATTATTGGATGAGCTTTCTCCAGCAGCCCAATTCACTGGTGCGGTTAATACTGTTGTCAATGAAAATGGCAAATTGATCGGCCACATCACTGATGGAACAGGCTATATGCGTGCTTTGAAAGAAGCTGGCATCAATATCATCGGTAAGAAAATGGTCCTTATGGGTGCAGGCGGTGCCGCAACAGCTATCGCAATCCAAGCAGCTCTTGATGGAGTAGCAGAAATTGCAATCTTCAACCGCGATGATGAGTACTATGCACGCGCTGAGAAAAACGTGGACATCATCAACAACCAAATGGAAGGCGTAACTTGCAAAGCAACCGTTCATCGTTTAGAGGATTTAGACGCGCTTAAAGCGGCAATCGCTGAAGCGGACATCCTTACGAACGGAACAGGCGTTGGTATGAAGCCGCTTGAAGGACAAAGCTTGATTCCTGATGCTTCTTGGCTGCGTCCAGAATTAATCGTTTCTGACGTTGTTTACATCCCGCGTAAAACAAGACTTCTTGAAATGGCAGAAGAAGCTGGATGCCGCACAATTAACGGTCTTGGCATGATGCTTTATCAAGGTGCAAAAGCGTTCGAAATGTGGACAGGACAAGAAATGCCTGTTGAATATGTGAAAGAACAAATGTTTTAATTAGTTTGCCTTCATGGCAAGCTTATATAAAAATGAAATTTTGGAGTTGAAAAAATGTTTAAAAATCGTTATATGCCAGCTGCAATGGCTATGTATATCAACTATTTCATCCATGGTATGGGCGCAATTATCCTTGCGCAAAACATGACATTCCTTATGGATCAATTAAACACTGATAAAGCAGGAGTTGCGTATGTAATCTCTGCTCTAGGTATCGGTCGTTTAATCGCTTTGGCAATCTCAGGTGTTTTATCTGATAAACTCGGTCGAAAACCAATCATCTATGCGGGTATGCTCGTGTATATTGGATTCTTTGTATCCATTCTATTTGCACCAAACGTACAAATCGCATTCATGTTTGCCCTATTAGCAGGTATTGCAAACTCTGTATTGGATGCAGGTACGTACCCTGCATTAATGGAATCATTCCCTAAATCCGCTGGAACAGCGAATATCTTGCTTAAAGCATTTATCTCTGCAGGTCAATTCACATTACCAGTTATCATCGGTATGATCATTGCAAATGACTGGTACTATGGAATTTCATTCTTAATCCCTGTTGCCATCTTTGTATTGAATGGTATCTTCATGATCAAATTGCCATTCCCGAAAGCAAACCAAAAAGAAGAATCAGCTGAAGAAACAGCTGCTGAACAAGTATTTGCTTCAAAACCTAACTTCTGGGTTGAAGGACTTGCGATCATCTTTATCGCTTTCACAGCTACAGCAACATTCTTGATTGTTCAAACTTGGCTGCCAACGTATGGTGAAGAAGTCATCGGCATGGCTAATGCTTCTTCTTTGAAATTGGTTTCTTACTATAGTGCTGGTTCACTAGCTTCTGTGTTTATTACATCTTATCTTGTAAAAAGCATAATCAAGCCTGTCTATGTTGTATTTGCTTATCCATTAATGTCATTACTTGTTTTCCTTGGCATTGCTTTTGTTCAAACACCAGCAATGGTTATCAGCGGCGCATTCCTAATCGGTTTCTTCGCAGCAGGCGGTGTGCTTCAATTAGCCCTTGTTGTTATGGCTGAATTCTTCCGCGGCAACAAAGGTACACTAACAGGTATCTTTATGACTATGTCTGCTGTGGCAAGTGCGGCTGTTCCTGCCATCACAGGTAAAATTGCTAACACAAACATTACAAACGTTATTCTTTTCGGTGCAGCAGTAGCAGCTGCAGGTGTTCTTTTATCACTTGTCGTGCTTGTTCGTTACCGTAAAGTCATGAAAGTGGAAAATACTACAGCTAGTACAGCTGCATAATTAACCCTATACTGTTTACTGAATGAAATATATCTACTAGGCCTAATGTCTAGTAGATATATTTTTGACAAAAAACCACAGGAATATCTATTCCTCGGCCAAATTAATAGGCATTGCCTATAAGAAATAGGAGGTCTATCAATGAATAGCAAATATGCTGCAGCCATTGGCAGTTATATAAACTACTTCGCATTCGGTATGGCCTACATCATGATTGCTCAAAATATGAGCTTCTTGACTGAAAGGCTCGGAACCGATAATGCTGGTGTTTCTTTTCTCGTCTCCGCCTATGGTATTGGTAGATTAGCTTCATTATATATATCCGGGCATCTTTCCGATAAGATCGGAAGAAAGCCATTTGTCATTACAGGTGCTTTGCTTTGTGCTGCCTTTTTGATTGGAATTCCATTAACAACCCATTATGAGGTTGCCCTTATGTTTGCCGTCCTAGGCGGTTTATCAAATGCCTTCCTAGATGCTGGAACCTATCCAACTGTGATGGAATCATTCCCGAAACACACTGGTACAGCAACCGTTTCTGTTAAGGCGTTTATTTCCGTCGGATCATTGATTCTGCCGTTCATGATTACATTTTTCTTGAACCACGGCATTTTCTTTGGCTGGTCCTTCTTTGTTCCGGCTATGATCTTTATCGGAAGTGCATTGTTCCTGTCAAGAGCAAAATTTCCATACTCTAAGGAAACAAATGCAAATGCAGAAGCTACTCAAGCAGCCCTTAACCAATTTACGGAAGCACCGAAGTTTCAAATCGAAGGTCTTGCTTTGATTGGAATAGGCTTTACAGCTCCAGCTTTATTGTATTTGATGAACATCTGGATGCCGACCTACGCAGAAGAAGTGATCGGCATGTCATTGACGAGCTCCTTAAAGCTCCTCAGCTACTATAATATTGGTGCGTTCATATCCGTCATCCTTGTCGCAATCGCCCTGCGTAAATGGTTGAAGCCAACACATGTCATTTTAGCTTACCCAATCATGACAATGGCAGGTACCATCCTGCTTATGAATGCAAAATCACCGTTGCTAGTAGCCATTCTGGCTTTTGTCATCGGATTCTCTCTAGCTGGCGTTATGCAATTAGCACTAGGTGTTTTATGTGATTTCTTCTGGAAGAACAAAGGAAGAATGACCGGTATCCACTGCACGGCAACAAGCTTGGCAACAGCCGGTATTCCTTTTGTAACAGGCTTGATCACACGTTATGTTGATGTAACGGGAGTATTTATGTTCTCCCTATGCATTAATGCATTAGGCATTGTATTGGCATCGATTGTTTTCTATCGTTATAGAAAATTAACTATGCCAAAGCAAACTGAAATGAATACAGCTGCTTAAGTAGCGCAGTGTAGAGAAGACAGCGGCTATCCGCTGTCTTTTTTTTATGGCTTGAAAAATGCTGCCAGGACAAAAGACGAATAAGCAGACAGTGGGGCATATATGGTTGTATGGAAAGTGGACATAAAAAATAACGTAAAATACATTCACAAGTGAATTTTCACATCTTTATTTCCCAGGGTCTACTGAAACAGGGATGATTATCAATCATTTTGCACATTAAACCGGGTTCTATGGGTAAGCCCTCTTCAGGTTTTGATATTGCCTTACT
>NZ_JBJEFJ010000010.1:0-20271 GCF_051873915.1 Pradoshia sp. | reverse complement strand
ACATTAAACCGGGTTCTATGGGTAAGCCCTCTTCAGGTTTTGATATTGCCTTACTCGACAGCGAGGGGAATAGAGTGGAAAGAGGACAAGTGGGTGAAATCTCTGTGAATGCTCATTCTTTCCCTTTCTTCTTCGTAGGTTATTGGAACCAACCTGAAAAGACGAAGGAAAAAATCGGTAAATGGTTTAAAACAGGTGACTTAGCTGCCATTGATAAGGATGGTTACTATTGGTTCCAAGGAAGATTGGATGATATTATTTCGAGTGCGGGTTACAGAATTGGACCTTTCGAGGTGGAAAGCAGTTTGCTTGAACATGAAGCGGTGTCAGAAGCACCCGTAATTGGAAAGCCGGATGCCCATAAAGGAAAAGTGGTTAAGGCTTTTGGTGTATTAATCCCTGTATATCAAGAAACAGAGGAGCTGGCCCATGAATTAATTGACTATGTGAAGAGCCGCTTATCGAAGCATCAATATCCTATAGAAATTGACTTTGTGGAGGAATTACCGAAAACGGCAAGCGGGAAAATTCAAAGATATCTTTTAAAGAAAGATTCCATTCAATCAATAAAAAGAAGGGTAAGCTGAAATGAATCTAATCGGACATACATTCGTCTAGCGAAAGTTAATTTCGTCTGAGAGCCTCTCAGCAACATCCATATTTTAGTGAAAAGGTGTCTTTTGTACAGAATTATCAAAGCCAATAATAAACATTAAATCGATTTGAAAAAAGATTCTGAGATGGCTTCTATCATTAAAGGAGGATTTTATCCATATTCTAGGTTATAAAGAAGCTGCATCACTTAAAATGTTCCCAAATATGAATTTGGGAACATTTTTATGCTATAATATGGGGCATATAGAGAGAGGTGGGGGCATTGCAGGGACAACAGCCTAAGATTGTGAGAGATTTCCTTATTTATTTGACCACGATAAAAGGGAAGTCGATGAGGACTAGAAAAGAGTATGAGTACGATTTAATGCTCTTTTTCAAGTTTTTGAAAGTTACATATGAAGGCCTAGAGGTTGAACAGATAAGTGAAGTGTCCATTCATGACCTTACGATTGAAACAATTCGAGAGATATCATTGGAGGATATTTATCTGTTTATCGAGTATTGTGAGTCTGTTCGAGATAATAGCGCGTCAGCACGGGCTAGGAAGGTGGCGACGCTGAAGTCATTTTTTAAGTATTTGAAGGGGAAGAGAAGACTGATTTCGGATAATATCGCAGAAGAGCTAGAAAGTCCGAAGCTGAGTAAGCGAAATCCGATTTATATGAATCTAGAGGAGGCAAAATGCTTCCTTGGAGGAATTGAGCGTAATCATCATTATTACCGTAACTACTGCATGATGATGTTCTTTTTGAACTTAGGATTACGGGTTTCAGAGCTGTGCAGTCTGAAAATGAATTCTATTCAAGGCAAAGCGCTCCGGATTACAGGTAAAGGGGATAAGGAACGGACGGTATACTTGAATAAGGCATGCCGAGATTCACTTTCGGATTATCTGAAGAATGAGCGAATCAAGGTTCAGAAGGCAGAGACATTGGATTATTTATTCCTCTCTCAAAAGGGAACGAAATTAACACGTCAGCAGGTGGCAAGGATCGTGAAGAAAATCAATGAGCAGTCTGGTCTGCGAAAGGATAAGCTGACTCCCCATAAACTGCGGCATACCTCTGCGACTATCATGTATAAGAGCGGGGCGGACATTCGCAGCCTGCAGCAAATTCTTGGCCACTCCAATATATCCACGACCCAAATCTATACACATCTCGAGGATAAGGAAATCCAACAGGTGATCGACAATAATCCATTTAACTTTTAGAAGACCCTGATACACAGGGTTTTCTTTGGTTTTTACGAGCAAAAATAAAAAAATCTGCTTAACTCTAAAAGAGTTAAGCAGATGTCGTGTAAACGTTTACTCAAAAGAAAATATTGATTAACTCATTTACAGCGAGAACGAGGAAGAGAAGGATACTGACCGATAAAACAACATTGGAAAGCTTTTGGGAACGGTCGACTGTACCGACATACTCTTTTTTGTTAAGAAGGTAGATCAATGTGATAGCCAAAAACGGCATGAAGATCGCTCCAAGTGCTCCGTAGGCGATGATTAATCCAACCGGCTTCCCAAGGAAATGGAGAAGCATAGGCGGGAATGTGAGCCAAAGAACAAAGAAACGATAAGATTTTGTATGGCTTAATTCATCCTTACTAATCTTACTATGGGTGATGGTACGAATGAAATCGGAGAATAGATAAGGAACTCCATTCCATACACCCAATACAGATGTGAAGGAAGCAGACCAGAAACCTATTAAGAATAAATATTTCACAACAGGATGCAGCTCATTTCCGATAATTCCAGCGAAATCTACTAATCCGGTTTCACCGGCAATATTAACATCCGTTCCATATAATAAACCTGCGCCCATAATTAATAAGGATAGCGTAAAGATGGCGGTTGCGATATAAGCTACAGCTGAATCCGCACGGATGACTCGGATAAATGATGGCGTGGTCCATTTCTTTTCCTGAAGCCAGTATCCGTAGGAAGCCATGGTAAGTGATCCGCCTACTCCTCCGATAAGACCAAGTGCATAAAGAAGCGAGCCTTCTGGCAACGCAGGAACCGCTGTCCCTATAACGCCTCCCAGCTGAGGAATGATAATGATTGCACAGCCGACGACTGTGACGAACATAATCCCGATTAATACGTTCATCGCAGATTCAAAGATCTTATATTTGCCTGACCAGACAAGCAAGAAAGCGGCAATACCATGGATGATGGCCCATTGAGTCAATGATAATTGCGGGAAGAGTGCCGACATTGCAAGCGCGCAAGACGCTGTTCCTGCTGCTCCATAGACGAATCCCCAAATGATTGAATAGACGCCGAAGTATCCGGTGGCCCATTTCCCCATCATGTGCCAGCCTTCTAAGATTGTTTTGCCGCTTGTCACATGCCAGCGGCCAACCCCTTCATTTAACGCGAACTTTAATATGGAGCCAATGATAATCGCCCATAAGAAGACGAGACCATAATTCGTCCCGGCAACAAGAGCAGCGACTAGATCACCGGCTCCTACCCCTGTGGCAGCAACGATTAACCCTGGCCCAATGACCGATTTCTTCGAGACAGGTGCTTCAGGCTGCCAATTTGTTTGTTGTGCGTGCATAAATTCCCCCCCGTTTGCTCAAAATCTTTTTGGTGCTCTTCTATTTTCCTATTTTTGTGTAAAAATATCAAATATTTGAATAATTAAATTTTTTGAATCTTAATTTTAAAAAAGAGTGGATACACTTTTAGCCATAACGGCGTATTCAAGCTTCTCAAGTGTACGGCAATACTCTTTCCCAATGTCGCCCTCTACATTAATCTTCGGTTTTTCCAGGTAGGAAAGGACATCTGTATCTTGGAACCAATCCCGTTGTGCTGGTGAAGAATGAGGCGTATCCTTCCAGACATTTTGCCATATGGGGCTATATATCCGAGCCTCCCCTTCCTTAAGTGAACCATTTTTGAATCGGCTGTGCATTCGCTTCCTACCAGGAACCTCCTCATTAACAAGATTGAACAAATGAGACCAAAAATCCATTCGTGAGCCAGTATGGGGAGTTTGGCAAGCCCAGTGAATGGTCCTGTTCAGCGTTTTTTCGTGGAATAAAAGGGCATACAAATCGCGGCCAATTTGAATTCGCTGATGAAGCTCTTCAAACTGATGAATCGTTTTACCCCGCAGTTTTATGCGTTCACCTTCTATTACTAAGGGGAAGATTATTTGATTCATGGACAGGAGATCCTGCAGCATGAATTCAATTTTGTCAAAGACCGTTTTCTTGAATGACCCATTCTTCATAACGGTTTGCTCCAAATGGTTTTGTTCATTCACGACTAATGCCAGAGTAATCAATTCTGAATCATTTCCATCAAGAAAGAAAGGCCAAAGCACCTGCATGAAGACAGATACATGAAAGGCAGGAAGCAGATGGAAATAATTTTTTCGATGCTGTTTTCCTTTCTCATATAGCAGTAACTGAGGGTATGCATCCTCGAAGATAATCCAGTTCCCCCTTTCTAATAAGGCATAGAAATCATCACATTCTTGGCTGCTCATTATTCGCGGAAGAAATGAGCCCCTTAAATCAGTCATA
This sequence comes from Pradoshia sp., assembly GCF_051873915.1. Lineage (NCBI taxonomy): Bacteria > Bacillati > Bacillota > Bacilli > Caryophanales > Bacillaceae > Pradoshia > Pradoshia sp. The sequence goes on along the minus strand of NZ_JBJEFJ010000010.1, from coordinate 16,110 downwards.
TTCCAGCCAGTATTTCGAGAAACCATATGGGCTAAAAGGGACCAATGAATCTCAGGATTTCTTCGATAATAGTCGAGGTAGGCTGTGGTGCGACTGATATTATTCCGATTATGCCGTTTCGTTTCCGCTTGAATATCCTCAACCAGCTTTTCTTCTTTTGCTGAGAGTGAGAGAGGGAGAGGCGGAATTGTCGTATGAAGACGTTCCTTTAAATCCTTTTGAAGCTTCTTATATTTTTTCGGTATTTTTTTGGTATGTAGAAAAATCAGAAACGGCCTCCTTTCATGAACAAAAAGTGCCTATTCCCCTTAATTTATTCCAAATTCCTTTCCTTATACCTATGGGGATTGGCATGCAAATTGCATAGTAAAAAAGCGGATAGCTTCATAGAGAGGAAAGGCCGGGTAAGCAGATGGGATGTGGCGTTCTGGAGAGGCTTAGGAGGCTATATATATGCTCCTACTCGTTTATTTGGATAATACATACCGCTCGAGGCCTTTGGCTTAGCGTTAATAGGAGGCGTGTTATTCTTGTTGTTTGCTAAGCCGGATACACAGCATCCTGTAAAGTCATCACAGTTAAAGGATGCTCTGGAAACGAGAATATGAGAAAGGCTGGTGAAGGAACATGAAAGCATTAGATGTGCCTGTCGTTGTTTTGCCTAATGAGGCAAACGAGCTTCGCCGAGAGGTGCGGGTATTTTTGGAAGCTGAACAAAGGGAGGGACGAATTAAATCCAAATGCGACTGCTGGCTCAGCGGGTTTTCAGCCGATTTTTCCAAAAGGTTAGGGAAAAAGGGCTGGATTGGCATGACATGGCCGAGACAATATGGGGGACATGAGCGGACTTCCTTGGAGCGTTATATTGTTATGGAGGAATTGCTGGCTTTCGGAGCACCGGTTGCCGGACATTGGATTGCAGACAGGCAATCAGGACCGCTTCTTTTGAAGTTTGGGACAGAGGAGCAGAAGCAATTCTTCCTTCCGAGGATCGCAAGTGGTGAAAGCTTCTTTTGCATCGGCTTGAGTGAGCCGAATGCAGGCTCTGACCTTGCAGCCATTCAAACCAGGGCCCGTAAAACAGATGGCGGCTGGCTTTTAAACGGGAGTAAGATATGGACGAGCGGGGCACATTTCTCGCATTATATGATTACCCTTTGCCGCACCGCTGACCAAGACCCTAATGACAGGCATGCAGGCATGAGTCAATTGATTGTCGACTTATCCGCAAAGGGAGTTACCATCCGTCCCATTATTCTCATGACAGGGGAGCATCATTTTAATGAAGTGTTTTTCGAGGATGTATTCATTCCCGACGAGCGATTGATTGGCAAGGAAGGGGATGGCTGGGCACAAGGAATGGCAGAGCTCGCCTATGAAAGAAGCGGGCCAGAACGCTTTCTCAGCACCTTCCCTTTGCTCAATGAATTAATCAATTCCCTGCTTGAGAGCGGAGATCATCATGGGCTGATGGCCGTAAGCAGGCTCGCGGCAAGGCTATGGAGCCTAAGAAATTTATCTCTCGGAATTGCTGTCCAATTGGAGAAGGATGTCCCCTCTAATCTCACCGCATCACTCGTTAAGGATATGGGTACTCAGTTTGAACAGGAAATAGCGGAATTTGCCAGGGACTATACGTCGGTTATCCCGTCTGTTCATTCCACAAACCGCCTGAGCAGGCTGATGGCTGAATCTATCCTGCAATCCCCAGGATTTACGCTAAGGGGCGGAACGACTGAAATCCTGCGGGGAATCATTGCGAAGGGGGTGCTGAAGGCATGAGTGATATGCAAGCCATTATTCTGCAGAGTGCAGAAAAGATATTGTCTAAGCATACAGAAAAAGAAATCATAGACGATGCAGAGAAAGGCCATTTTCCTGCTGACCTTTGGAAAGGCTTGCAGGAATCCGGTCTCCTGTTAATGGGTGTTCGTGAGGAACAAGGAGGTCATGGAGGAGATTGCACTGATGGCTTTAGGCTGATTCAGCTTGCCGGTAAATATTCGGCTCCGATTCCGTTGGCTGAAACACTGATCAGTAATTGGGTGCTGGCTGAGCTGGGCATGGAGGCGAATGATGCGGTTAAGAGTTTATCCTGCTTGTTTGAGCCTGCGAAAAATGGATTAACCTTTGACGGAATCTGCGTTTCCGGTAAGATTCCATCCGTTCCATATGGAAGACATGCAGAATATGTGATTGCCTTTCTAAAAGTTGAACAAGAAATCGAATTACTAAAGATTCCTGTCAGCTTAACGATGATTGAGAAAACGGCAAATCTTGCGGGAGAACCAAGGGATACCCTTCATATCAATCAGCTCGCGCTCCATCAATTAGAGCATATGTCCATTCCAAATGCCGTTTATGAGAGGGCTGCTTTTCTTGGAGCAGCAGCAAGGGTAGCGCAAATGACAGGAGCGATGGAGAGAATCATGGAGTTAGTGATTGAGCATGTGGAAACACGCTATCAATTTGGCCGGCCGCTTTCCCGCCAGCAAGCCATACAGCATCATATCGCTTCCCTTGCCGGAGAGCTTGCCGCCGCCAAGACCGCCTTGCAAAATGCCGTTTCCAGCGTACATGACACCCGTTTTGCTCCTGAAATCGCCTTAGCCAAGATACGCTTGAATGAGGGCGCTGGCCAATTTGCAAAAATTGCCCACCAAATCCTGGCGGCTATCGGCTTTACGCATGAGCACAGCCTTCATTACTCTACAAGGCGACTGTGGTCATATCGGGATGAATTTGGTACAGAAGCAGACTGGTCGAATACATTCGCTCATCACTTGCGAAATTGGGGAGCGAACGGTTTATGGAATTATTTAACCAAGCAAAGGGAAGGGAAAGGGGAAGAACATGAACGATTTACAATTTACCGTTACGAATAATATCGCCCGTATCACTTTGAATCGACCTGAGCAAATGAATGCCTTTAGTGAGGATATGATTCATTCTTGGATCAAGGCTTTAGAGGAAGTACGTGATTCGGATGAGATACATGTTTTGGTGATTTCAGGGAATGGCCGTGCCTTTTGCTCTGGAGGAGACATTAAAGCAATGGCTAGAGGGGATGGATTTTTGAATCATGATGGATCGAATGATTATTCGTCAACCGCTCTCGCTAGAAAGAATTCCTTATGGAAGAATGTCCAGCGCATTCCACTCCTGCTCCAAGAAATTGATATCCCTGTGATTGCTATGCTGCATGGGGCTGCCTTTGGTGCAGGTTTTGATATGGCACTCGCCTGTGATATCCGAATCGCCGCAAAAAGCACAAAAATCGCGGAAAGCTATGTGAAGGCAGGAATAGTACCTGGAGATGGGGCAGCATGGTTTTTGCCGCGGCTGATTGGGACAGATAAAGCACTGGACTTATTATGGAACGGACAAGTACTGACCGCAGAGGAAGCATATCAGCTCGGTCTACTGACCTATGTCATCGATGATTCAGAACTACAATCCTTTACGGATCATTATGTAGAAAGATTGAAAAATGGCCCTAAGGAAACGATGCGGTTCATGAAACGGGCAGTTTATCAAAGCAGACAGCTTGACTTAAAGACTTCTCTTGATATGATTTCATCTGCCATGGGCATCATTACGGAGCTCAAAGATTATGAAGAAGGTGTTCAAGCACTCGTAGAAAAAAGAAAACCGGAATTTTCTTGAGTTTACTTAGAATCCATTGATGACAATGGATTCTTTTTTTTGATTTCGTCAAAAATGTTTTAGGCGGAGGAAACAATCCATTATTCTATCGCATCCATCTATACAAATGTCCGTATTTCAAACAATCCGAGGGCATAAGGCGTCGAAGAATGTCTATCTATTTGATTGGCATAAATCTTGCATGTATTAAATACAAGGAAGAAGCCTCTTAGGAGAATTTCCTTGATTCGTAAATGAATGAATTTCGATAGGAGTGAATCAAAATGGATGCACAATTACTCGAGAAAAAGGGACTTAAGCTTGAAACGTATACATTTGAGGTGGAAAAAGGAAAAATTCGCGAATTTGCCATCGCTATTGGGGATGAGCGGAAGGAATATTTAAATGGGACGAAGATTCTTCCGACATTTCCAACGGTCATTGACTTCTGGGGAGGCGGGTCTTCTACAGCTGACCTTTTAAATTTGGATGTGAAGCGGGTGCTTCACGGGGAACAGGCATATGAGTATACAGGGACCATTCATCCTGGTGACCAGATTACGGTTTCAACCATTGTTGAGGATGTCTATGAGAAATCCTCCATGAACTTTGTCGTATTGAAAAAGGAATATCGGAATCAACATGATGAACTTATCCTGATCAGTCGTTCGACCGTAATCGAGAGGCAAAAGGAGAGAAAAGGATGAACAAGGAAACCATATTTGAATCATTAATCAAGGAACCGGTAACCCATACACAGCTTGTTCGCTATGCAGGAGCCTCAGGTGACTTTAACCCTATTCATACGGTTGTTCCCTTTGCAGAGGAGGCAGGACTTGGCGGAGTGATCGCCCACGGCATGCTGATCATGGGGTTTGTCGGTCAGGCGATTGGCCAATGGGTTTCTGTTGATGACCTCAGGTCCTATAAAGCACGTTTTAAAGCCATGACTCGACCTGGTGAAAGAATAACCGTTAATGGACAAATCCTTCAAGAGAATGCCGATTATTTTACTTGTACAGCAGAAGCGGTGAATGACCAAGGAGAGGTCAAGCTTGTGGCAGAATTTACGGTAAAAAAATGAATGTATAGTTTCATAGAAGGAGGCCGCATGAATGGAATCATTGGATGATGTCAGAAGAATTTTTGAGAATAGTGCCTTCAATAAGCACTTGAATATTCATACAGATATTTTTGAAGAGGGAAATGTGCGCTGCACGCTGCAGGTGCAAAACCAGCATCTTAATGTCAATCAAGCTGTACATGGCGGGGTATTGTTCAGCCTGCTTGATTCGGTTATGGGAGCTACAATCAGGTCTGTGAGCGGGACGCCGTTAGTCACCGTCAATATGTCCATCCATTATCTAGCTGCGGTTCAAGCAGGAGAGAATATCATAGCTAGAGCAGCAATCATCCATTCAGGGAAAAGCATCGTTACGGCTGAAGGTTTTCTAGAGGATGAGGATGGAGCGCTAAAAGCTAAAACGATTGGAACCTTTAAGCTTTTGAGATTATCATAATCTAGGCCATTTTCTATGAGGAATGCACTAATTATCTAAATAATGGGAAATTTTATTGACGAAAAGTTTTTTCGCCTATAAAATTTTGGTATTACCAATATTTTCAATTTGAGGTGTACTCATTTGAATCAAGCAAAGGAAAAACAAAAATATAATGTTCCCGCCCTTGAAAATGCTTTTTCCATTCTCCGCCTGCTTAGCCGAAACCGCTTCAAGGAATCAACCATTACAGAAATATCAAATGCCCTACATTTGAACCCAGCGACCTGTTATCGATTGCTCCGTGTCATGGAGGAGATGGCTGTTGTGCGTTACATGGAGGATAAAAAGCGCTATACGCTTGGGCCGTATCTCGTTGTTTTGGGTGAGCGTGCAAAAGAACATCTTGATTACCTCCTTATCATTCAGCCTTATCTTGAAAGACTGGCAAAGGACACACAGATGACCGCAATCCTCGTCAATAAGATTAACGACCGAAAGCTTGCCATCGTCAGCAAGGCTGAGGCAAGCGATTTCGGTGTTACGGTTTCAGTCGGCCGGCACTTTTCGATTTCTGACGGATCTTTCGGACTTTGCCTTTTAGCCTATCTGGATAAGGAAAAGAGGAAAGACATTCTGCATGCAGGTACGGGGCTTAAAACCTATACCGAGACAGAAATCGAAGCAATGGAAAAGGAGTTAGATACGCTAAAAAAACGCGGATACCACATCACATACGGGGAGTATGTAAAAGGGTTATGCGGGATAGCGGCGCCACTCTTGACACATGGAGATAAGGTTGAAATGTCGATTGAACTGATTGGCTTTACCTCTCGGCACGATAAGGCAGATTTAGAGGGAAAGGGATTATTGATCAAGGAAGCGGCAATGGAAATCAGCCGGAAGCTAAAGGGAGATGAATGAAAAGGAGACGGCAAAATGGGAGCTCTAACCGGTATTAAGGTATTAGATTTAACGAGACTTCTTCCAGGTCCTTATTGTACGCTCATGCTTGCTGATTACGGAGCAGAAGTCATCAAAATCGAAGAGCCTGGAAGAGGAGATTACATACGCTCCAGAAAACCAGCTGTCAATGGCATTGGGGCTAGACACTTGACAGTCAACCGCAATAAACGAAGTGTGGAGCTGAATCTGAAAACAGAAGCTGGAATTGCTATATTCAACAAAATGGCAGGAGAAGCTGACGTCATTATTGAGGGCTTCAGGCCGGGTGTCATGGACAGACTCGGAATCGGCTATGAAGAAATCGCAAAGATTAATCCAGGAATTGTGTATTGTTCCTTGACAGGTTATGGACAAACAGGCCCTTATCGTTTACTCCCAGGCCATGACATCAATTATGCAGGATACACCGGAATCCTCTCTCTTAATGGTGAGAAGGATGGAAAGCCTGTGATACCTGGCGTTCAAATAGCTGATATCGGAGGCGGGTCGCTCATGGCCTTATCCGGCATTCTGATGGCTTTATTACATAAAGAAAAAACAGGCAAGGGGCAATACATTGATATATCCATGGCAGACGGGGCTGTCACCTGGCTGTATGCAGCAGCCTCCGATTATTTTGTCACGGATGATGTTCCGGAAAGAGGCAAAAACCGGCTTGATGGCCAATTTGCCTACTATCAGCTCTATGAGACGAAGGACGGTCAATACCTATCAGTAGGCGCATCGGAAAAGAAGTTTTGGGATCGCTTCTGCGAGCTGGTAGAAAGGCCAGACTGGAAGCCGCTTCACGAAGGGGATGAGCACGTTCAAACACAATTAAAAGAGGATTTGACTGCTTTATTCCTAGAAAGAACGAAGGAGCAATGGATGGATCTGTTATCTATGGAGGATACATGTATTGGACCGGTTAATGACATGAGGGAGGCCTTCTCCGACCCGCATATCCAAGCAAGAGAAATGCTGACAGAGCAAGATCATCCTATTGCGGGTGTGACCAAACAGATTGGTTTTCCGATTAAATTCTCTGAAACACCTGGCAAACTGTATGCCCATGCACCTATCCTCGGAGAACATACGGCTGAATACTTGACCAGCTTAGGATATACAGAGGAGGAAATAAGGGAGCTGCAGCGCGAGAATGTCATAGGGAGCCACCCATCTATCCAACAATCATAAGGGAGGAATAGTCGTTGAATCATGTCCATTATAACCGATTAGGAACCAATCAGGACATTGCGGAAATCATTCTTGACCGCCCGAAAGCGCGAAATGCCTTTACGACAGATATGGCGAAAGAAATTCTTGAACTTTGCCAAACGATTCATCATAGCGAGGCAAGAGTGGTCCTCATCCGCTCATCAACTGAAGGGGCCTTCTGTTCCGGTGCTGACCTAAAGGAACGGAATGGGATGAGTGAGGAGGAGTGGAAGGAACAGCATGAGCTGTTTGAGGCTATGTTTCATCAAATACAGGATATGAAGCAGCCTGTCATCGCCGTTGTTGACGGCTACGCACTTGCGGGAGGCTTTGAAATTGTCCTTAACTGTGATTTTATTATTGCTACAAAGCATGCTGTTTTTGGCCTGCCGGAGGTCACAAGGGGAATCATGCCGGGCGGTGGAGGAACAAGACTTCTATCGAGAAGAATTCCGATCCATAAGGCGAAGGAATGGATTTTGACCGGAAAAAAAGTCCCTGCACGAGAAGCTGAAGCATGCGGATTAATCAATCTCCTTACGACAAGAGAAAAAATGAAAGAGGAATCCGTTGCCTTTGCTGAGAAAATCGCTTTGAATGCTCCGCTTGCCGTTCAATATTGCAAAGCCTCCATTGATGAACTTTACAGCATGAATGAAAAAGAGGCACGTGAGGTTGAAATTGATTTTTACAACCGCTGTGTAAATACAAAGGATCGTCTTGAGGGTGTCAGGGCATTTGTGGAGAAAAGGCAGCCGCAATTTATCGGCGAGTAATGAAGAAAGGCGGAACGAATTTCATGGGGTATGAAACGATAACGATAGACACGTCGGGTGGCGTGTGTACCGTCAGGCTGAACCGGCCTGAAGTGAGGAATGCTCTTGGTCTTGAGACCCGTTATGAATTAAGGGATTTTTTCACGAAAGCAGGTGAGGATGAATCAATCCGCTGCATCATTCTCACTGGCAATGGTCCAGCCTTTTCGGCAGGGGGAGATTTAAGTCAAATGGAGGGACTGGATCCATTCAAGGGCAGGAAGAGGCTCCAAAGCGGCCATGCCATGATTCAATCAATGATTCAGCTGGAGAAACCGATTATTGCAGCAGTCAATGGGGCTGCAGCGGGAGCGGGCGTCAGTATGGCTCTTGCCTGTGACATGATTCTTTCTTGCAGCAGTGCTGTCTATATTCAAAGCTTTGTCAAGGTAGGTCTTATCCCAGATTTAGGGTCAATCTATTTTCTGCCGAGGTTGATTGGCAGACATAAGGCCATGGAACTGATGATGACTGGCGAGAGAATTACAGCGGATGAAGCTCATAGGCTAGGTCTGATTAACCGGGTGGTTAATGATGAAATGTTGATGGAGGAAGCACAAAAGCTCGCGCGAAGACTTGCTGACGGGCCAGCCCATTCCATCGGGTTAACAAAAAAGCTTATCAATAGGAGCATTCTTGCTGATCTTGAACACACATTAGAGGAGGAAGGATTGGCCCAAGGAATCTGTTTTCATTCAGATGACTTTAGCGAAGGAAGGAATGCCTTTTTTGAGAAGAGAAAACCAAATTTCCGGTTAAGGGTGGAGGAATGAGGATGAATGCATCAGAGCATAAGGAACAGGCCAAATTTCATGACGAACTACGTCAAAGTGTGCGCAGCATATGCGCTAAATACCCAGATGAGTATTGGCGGAAATTAGACGCTGAATTAGCCTACCCTGAAGAATTTGTGGATGATATTACGAAGAATGGCTTCCTCGCAGCTCTTATTCCAGAGGAGTACGGCGGCTCAGGACTCGGAATTATGGAGGCTTCCATTATTCTTGAGGAGATTAACCGCTCTGGTGGAAACGCAGGTGCCTGCCATGCACAAATGTATACGATGGGAACACTGCTTCGTCATGGAAGTTTAGCACAAAAGCGTCAATACCTCCCTAAGATTGCCGATGGTACCCTTCGGCTGCAGGCCTTTGGGGTAACGGAGCCTAACACAGGCACGGACACGACAAAGCTTCGAACCTTTGCTGAAAGAGTCGGAGATAAATATATCGTCAATGGACAGAAGGTATTTATTTCGCGCGCAGAGCATTCTGATCTGATGATTCTCTTGGTCCGCACAACACCATTGGAGCAAGTCAAAAAGAAAACGGATGGTCTATCCGTCTTATTAGTAGATTTAAAAGAAGCAATAGGTAATGGTCTGACCATCAAACCAATCCGTACCATGATGAATCATGCAACGACAGAGCTCTTCATGGAAGACATGGAGGTTCCGGCAGAGAACTTAATCGGTGAAGAAGGAAGAGGCTTTCGCTATATTCTTGATGGCATGAATGCGGAAAGAATCTTGATTGCGGCTGAGTGTATCGGAGATGGAAGATGGTTTATTGACCGAGCGGCTGATTACTCAAAGCAAAGAATAGTCTTTAATCGGCCTATTGGACAAAACCAAGGTATTCAATTTCCTATTGCCAAATCTCATATTCAAATAGAAGCGGCTGACCTTATGAGAATAAAGGCAGCGGAATTATTCGACCGAGGTGAATCATGCGGTGCTGAGGCGAATATGGCGAAATTGCTTGCGGCTGATGCCTCATGGGAAGCAGCCAATGTAGCCATGCAGACACATGGAGGTTTTGGATTCACGGAGGAATATGATATTGAACGGAAATTCAGGGAAACAAGACTTTATCAGGTTGCTCCGATATCTACAAACCTCATTTTGTCCTATGTATCCGAACATGTACTAGGCATGCCAAGATCTTATTAAACGGGAGGAAATACAATGATTTTTCCAAAAGATGTCGAGATTATTGAGGTTGGTCCGAGAGACGGCCTGCAGAATGAACCAAATCCCATCACGACTGACGAGAAGAAAGAATTGATTAATCGATTAGCTGAATCAGGCTTTAAACGAATAGAGACGGCTTCCTTTGTCCATCCAAAATGGGTGCCGCAAATGGCTGATTCCGAGGAAATAGCCGCCTACTGCAATGAGCTTGGTCTGACGTATATTGCACTAACTCCAAATATGATAGCTTTGGAGAGAGCTCTTGCTATGGATGTTCCTCAAGTTGCTGTCTTTATCGGAGCAAGCAATGAATTCAATAAACGAAATGTAAACCGGACAACAGACGAATCGCTCAAAGAGGCAGAAAGGCTGATCAAGGGAGCCAAACAGGAGGGGAAATTTGTCAGGGCTTATATTTCGATGGCTTTTAAGTGTCCATTCCAAGGCTATGTTTCCTTTGAAGAGGTTGACCGAGTTTGCAGCCGGTTCGTTGATTTAGGTGTTGATGAGGTCGACATCGGGGATACAAACGGTCAGGCTGATCCAAAGTTTGTCTATGAACGCTTTGCCAGATTAACAGATCAATATCCTGACCAGACATTTGTGGCCCATTTCCACGATACGAACAAAATGGCGCTTGCGAATGTAATCGCTTCCATGCAAGCAGGAATTACGAAGTTTGACAGCTCGGCAGGCGGGCTTGGAGGCTGTCCATATTCTCCAGGTGCTACCGGCAATATAGCCAGTGAGAGAATTGTGCACATGGTGGAGGAAATGGGCTGTGCAACAGGCATTAATCCGCTAAAACTCCGAGAAGCGGCTCAATTTGCAAAAGGGTTGTCGAGCACCCAGCTGAAGGAGGAAATAATTTGAAAAATCCTGTCATTATTGATTCTGTCCGAACGGCTGTCGGTCGAATGGGCGGTGCGTTAAAGGATGTAGAAGTAGATTATTTAGCCGCGAAGGTCATCAATGAGATTGTCGCTCGAACAGGGATTGATGCTAATACGGTCGATGAGGTCATCCTTGGACAGGCAAAGCAAAGCACGGATTCTCCTAATCTCGCGAGGCTTGCCCTATTAAGAGCAGGCCTGCCAATAGAAGTATCAGGCTACACAGTTCATCGTCAATGCGGCTCCGGGCTCCAGTCAATGAACAATGCCCATCAGCAAATCATGTGCGAGTTTGCGGATGTCATTATTGCTGGCGGTGCGGAGAGTATGAGTACGGCACCGTTTTATTTACGTAATGCCCGCTATGGCTATGGGGCAGGAAATGGGCTGCTCCTTGACCCAAATACGGAAAGCCAGCCAAGAGCACAGCCGATGGAAACATATGGTCCTCTTACAATGGGAATGACTGCTGAAAACTTGGCTGAGCATTATCAAATATCAAGGACAGAACAAGATGAATTTGCCCTAAGGAGTCAGGAAAATGCCAAGAAGGCCATTGTGAGCGGATTATTTGAAGAGCAAATAGTTCCTTATGAGCTGAAGACAAAAACCGGAATTGTCGAGTTCAAGGTGGATGAGCATCCTCGTGAAACAACACTAGAGAAACTATCCTCTTTAAAAGCTGTTTTTAAAGAGAATGGAACCGTAACTGCCGGTAACTCAAGCGGAAGAAATGACGGAGCAGGTGTCATCTTGATGATGTCTGAGGAAGCCAGCTTGAACTATGAGCTGAAGCCAAAAGCCCGAATAATCGCCCAGGCGACTGCCGGCGTCTCTCCTGAGATCATGGGAATTGGTCCTGCTCCCTCGACAAGAAAGGCGTTGAAGCAAGCGGACCTTAAGCTTGAGGAAATCGGCTTAATTGAACTAAATGAAGCATTTGCGGCACAATCTCTTGCGGTAATCAAGGAGCTTTCCCTTGATATCGAGAAGGTAAACGTAAATGGCGGCGCTATTGCACTTGGCCATCCATTAGGCGGAACTGGAGGGGTACTTATGACGAAGCTTCTTCACGAAATGGAGCGAAGAGGAGAAAAATACGGCATGGTGACTCTATGTATCGGCGGAGGCCTCGGTATAACGACCATCATAGAAAACATGCAGGTGTAAGGGGATGACTCTCTCAAATTGGCTTAGTGAATATACGAGGCGGCAGCTTAGGGCTGACGAAGCTATTTCTGTTATCCAATCACATGATAGAGTCTTTCTTGCTCCCTTTTGCAATGAACCTCAAACACTAGTGGAAGAATTGGTCCGCCAAAAGGACCGATTCGAAGAAACCGTTCTTTATACACTCAATATCGGCAGTCCCTGTCTTTATGCAGAGCCGGAATGTCAGTCTCATTTTATCATTCATAGCTTTCTGCATTCAGCAAAGCTTCAAAAAGCCCATTCTCATAACTTCTGTGAATACCTGCCTGTAAATTTATCTCAGATTCCAATATGGCTCGAAGAAAATCCTGTTGATGCTGCGCTTATTCAAGTGACACCGCCTGATGAGCATGGCAGCTGTCATTTAGGCATTTCAGTAGATATTATCCATTCCCTCATTAAACATGCGAAGGTCGTTATCGCACAAGTGAATGAGATGCTGCCTATTACAAATGGGGATGGCACCGTTAATGTTTGCGAAATCGACTATTTTGTTTTATCTAATCGGCCAATGCTTGAAGTTCAATCAGCAGAGGGGAGAAAAGAAGAAATCATCATAGGGAAATATGTAGCTGAATTAATCCCCAATCAGGCCACTATCCAGGTAGGAGTAGGACGCCTTGCAGATCGTATTCTCAGCTCTTTAGAAGGCAAGAACCATCTTGGCATCCACTCCGGCTCCATTACAGACAAGGTTGTGGACCTTATCGAATCAGGTGTTGTGACAAATGCCTATAAAGAAATAGACCAAAACGAAACCATTTGCACAACCTTGACGGGAACGAAGAGATTATATGATTTTGCTCATCATAATGAAGCCATTCAGCTTAAAGGGGTAGAGTACACTCATAATCCGGCTGTCATTGCCCAAATCAGTCAGTTTTGCTCCATCAACTCAGCACTGGAGGTAGATCTTTTAGGCAATGTCAATGCTGAGCAGGTCGGAAAATATCCTGTCGGAGGAGTCGGCGGGCAAATGGATTTCATCATAGGTTCCCGTCTTTCGAAGGGCGGTCGTTCTATTATTGCGCTGCCTTCAACTGCCAGGGGAGGAACGGAATCAAGAATCAAGCTTACTGCCTCATCTATTACATCAGTCAAATCAGAGATTGATTTTGTTGTGACAGAATATGGGATTGCTAGTCTATTCGGGAAAACAGTTAAAGAAAGATGTACAGAACTGCTTGCGATTGTTCATCCGGCCTTCAAGGAGGATCTACAATGGCAGCTGAATCAAATAGTCTCCTGAATGAAAGTCTAAGAGATTATGTGGAAAGCCTATATACAAAATACTGTATTCAGCTATTGTGAATGATAACCAGTAAAAAATCTGAAAGGCAGTTGATTACTATGCTACAGGGAATTCGTATATTGGATTTCACGCAATATTTACCCGGCCCGCATGCCACGCACCGGCTGGCGGACATGGGAGCGGAAGTGATCAAGATAGAGGCTCCATTTGGTGACCCGGCTCGTTTCTCCTTGGATGAAAATGAACAAAGCCCGGTATTTCTTGCCCAAAATCGGAAAAAGAAAAGTGTTGTCTTAAACTTGAAGGATTCATCTGACCGGGAATCAGCGCTCGAGCTAGCACGAGAGGCAGATATACTTATTGAAGGATTCAGACCTGGTGTGGCATCACGAATCGGTATCGGATATGACGAAATCAAGCAGGTGAATCCAGAAATTATTTACTGCTCTTTGACTGGGTATGGCCAAACCGGCCCCCTCAGTCATCTTGGAGGCCATGATATCAACTATATGGCCTTAAGCGGTATGCTCGCTCAAATGAAGGACGAAAACGGCAAGCCTCATCTTCCTAGCAATACACTAGCTGATTTTATAGGGGGAATCAGTGCAAGTGAAGCGATATTAGCTGCTTTAGTGAAGAAAATGCAGACCGGGGCTGGCTCCTATATTGACCTGGCTATAACGAAATCACTGCTTCCGCTTATGTCTAATCATGTTCTAATTGAAAGTTTGACCGGTGAAAAACATGGGGTGGAGAAGTTAAACAGCGTGTTTGTTTGTTATACCCTGTACGAAACAGCTGACCATCGCTATATCTCACTTGGAGCACTTGAGCAGAAATTCTGGCATAACTTTTGTGATGCCCTGGGCCGCGAAGAATGGAAGAGCAAGCAATTCTCAAAGGCCTTACCTGGAGATCCAGTCTATGAAGAAATCTCCGCGGCCATTAAAGAGAAAACGCTAAAGGAATGGTCTCAATTTGCCCTTAAGGTGGATTGCTGCATGGCGCCTGTCCTTGAATCGGATGATCTTGCCTATGCGGATGGATTAAAGGAATGGAACCTGATCAGTGACAATGGCTCCTATCGTTATATGGCCAATCAATTTACTGGCTTGTCAGAATCAACTCGTGATACGGAACCTCCTGCTCTAGGAGCACACACAAAAGAATGCCTTAGCAAATTCACTCATGGAGGAAGTTGACTTCGTTAGGATACACAGTCGGACAGTTTCAGGTAATCAATAGGCGTTTGACGTAAATGAGAAGATATTTCAGATAGTGGTACATTTTTAGAAGAATGGTTGAAGAATATCAAATTTATACAATACCCAAGAAAGGGAGATATACATGAATTTTTCTCTAAGCGATGAACTGATTGAAATGAAGAAGTCCATAAGGGATTTTATTGACCATACGGTAGATCCACTCGCCCAGCAAATTGAACAGGATGACGAGATACCAGAGAAGATCATGAGCATGAGCAAGGAGCTGGGTCTATTCGGACTCAGCATCCCTGAAGAATACGGGGGCATTGGGATAGATATGGTCGGTAAATGTGCCCTCTATGAAGAAATAGGGCGTACCTCGAATGGCTATACAACCGTGATTGGGGCCCATACAGGCATCGGTTCAGTGGGGATTGTTGAAATGGGAACTGAGCAGCAGAAGAAGCAGTATTTGCCGGACATGGCGAAAGGAGACCGAATCGGTGCCTTTGCCCTGACAGAGCCTAGCGCAGGTTCAAATGCAGCGGCCTTAAAAACCACCGCGGTCAAAAAAGGGGATAAGTATATCTTAAACGGCTCTAAGCATTACATCACAAACGGCCCAATTGCAGATGTGTTCACAGTTATGGCTGTCACAGACCGGGACAAAGGCGCAAAAGGGATTACATCCTTTATCATTGAAAAGGATTTTCCTGGGTTTGTCGTCGGCAAAACAGAAGAGAAGATGGGACTGCGCGGTTCGCATTCGTCTGAAATTTTCTTTGAGGATTGTGAGGTCCCCGATGATAACGTGCTTGGAACAGAGGGGCTTGGCTACATAAATGCGCTGAAAATTTTGGCTAACGGACGAGCGGGGCTTGCCGCCCGAAATCTTGGCTCCTGCCAAAAGCTGCTTGAGCTTTCCACTAAATATGCACATGAGCGCGAACAGTTCGCAAAGCCGATTTTCGAGCAGCAAATCATTCAGCATTATCTCGCTGAAATTGCTCTTGATACGGAAACGCTCCGATCCATGACATACAGGGTTGCCTGGATGGTTGACCAAGGGATGAATGTGATTAAGGAAGCGGCCATGGCAAAGCTCCTCGGATCAGAAATCTATAACCGTATTGCTGACAAAGCCGTTCAAATCCATGGGGGTATTGGGTATATCAAGGAATTCCCGATTGAACGCTATTACCGTGACGCCCGCATCACGAAAATTTATGAAGGAACCTCTGAAATTCAGAAGAACATTATCGCTGCTCAGCTTCATAAGGAATATGAGAAGAACACAAGGGTTACACAGGTATAAGCAATTGCTTATGATGGTCGGGTAAGCATGTGAAGGAGAATGACACATTCATTTTTAAAACGGTTCCCATGCTTGGAGCCGTTATTCTTTTGCTGAAAAAAATTCTATGTGAGATTCCCTGTCAATTAGCGTGCAAAAT